>JAFUUW010000106.1 GCA_017471265.1 Alphaproteobacteria bacterium | reverse complement strand
AATACACCTGGGCAAAGAGAGCTATCTCTCGATTAATTTCAAATTCCACATTTGGTATGAATGGCGCGGCAAAGGCAGACTGAACAGCGAAACAGAGGCAAGCTAGGAAGCGCATAATCAGCTTTGCTTGACGAACAAACGCTGCTTTTGCATAACCTTAGCGTAGTAGGCTTTGTTGAGCTTTCCACGCCTGGAGTGATACATCTTTACGGCTTGCTCCCAACTGCCGTATTTGCGATACAGCGCACACAACAGTGCGGCAGCATACGAAACGTTACGTTCCGGCGTCAGCATATCCTCTATAGAAGCAAAATGGCGCCGATGCGTTTTGTAATGCAACTGCAGGCAGCCAACGCTTATATTTTGGCAACCACGGCGTACTGATGCATTAACAAACTCAGCTGCCGCTTTCTTCGACTTGAAGCGATGGGCTCTTCGGTGTGCATTAACGGCATAAGGAGCATTCTGAGACTCAACCGCAGCCATCGAATGGAGCAGCCCCTTCGGGATACCGTTGGTAGTTTCTTCGTGATCAATTATCTTGTACAACTCGTCTTTAGATGAAGGAGTAGCGTTAACAGTCGGCTGAGTATCCACACGACTGGTTACCGCGGAACAGCCAGCCAAAAGCAGCAAGACAAAAAATAGGAAAAACCGACCTAAAATCACCAAATCCTCCAAATCCGATTGCACACACGATTTTAGCACGAAGGGGAATTGAAGCAAGTGTGGGAATGGTTGAGGTTCGGCATCCGAAAAATTTTATGCGAGCAGCACAATAAGATGAATATTTGGTAAGAACAATGCTCTTATCTAAGAAGATATCATCAATCTCTGCAGTTAAAGTCTCTCCAGGGATGGGAATTTCATCCAAATAACTCAGCTCAAACAAACCCTCTTTGTTTTTGTGCATAAGAAGCTGCAACGGCTCCTTGTCGGCTAACTTAATATGCAAGTTCAACTTGCAATCTGGACTGTTGAAAATTTCCTCAATCAAGGACAAAGCAGGTTATGCAACAGAGACGTCGCTGGATTGTAGCATCAGAGTCTGCCAAAATCCACTGGCGATCTGGCTTCACTTTATCCTTTTCAATGCGGCTAGGATAAGCTCGTTTGCGGTGGCGGTAGCCCCCAGTTGCTGTGATATTTCCTTCAGTAGCGGAAGTATGCTTCCCTTTTGGTATCCCAGGCTAATGAGCCCCAGCATAGCATCGTTCAGGTTTTCATTGCCGTGTGTACTCACATCCTTCAGCTTTGGCAGTGATTTGTCCTTCAGTTCAAGAAGCACTCGCTCAGCCGTCTTGCGTCCTATGCCGTTGACCTTGCGCAGTGCCTCCGAATCCTGCATTGCAACAGCCGTAGCAAACTCAGCTATGGAAAGGGTAGAGAGAACGGCAAGGGCAGACTTGACGCCTATACCCGGGACGTCAAGCAGCGCCTTGAAAACGCCTATCTCGTCGCCATTCTGAAATCCACAGAGATATTGCGCATCCTGCTTGAATATATGCAGTACACGGACGGATATACGCTCCCCAACAACAGCACTCTGTAGCAGCTTTGAGGTGGCAAAAACCTGGTAACCAACGCCAGAAACGTCGATTATCAGCGCCTCATCCAAGATTTCGTCGACAATGCCTGTGAGCTTCGCAATCATCCAAACGCCAAATTACCTATGACAGTTGCAAGTGCAATTTTGGCAGCCGGTATAATTTTTGTTGGTAGCGACAAATCCGTGTCCAAAGCTGTTTTCCACGAGTTCTATTGATAGACCATCCATAAGGCTCTCAAAGCTCGGATCATAAAAAAACTTGAGACCATCAATTTCAACCTTTGCTCTTTTCGGATCTTCTTCAGGTTCGTACGCCAACGAATAATCCACGCCTGAGCATCCACTGGAAAACACCGACACGGATATACCAACTCCGCCGTGTTCAGCCAAAAGCTCCTTCAGCTTTTTCAACGCAGCTTCACTTACCGTTATCATTTCGTCCCTCACCTTTCTTTTCTAAATAATTTTTCACCGCTGCCTCGATCGCTTCCTTTGCCAAAACCGAGCAGTGCCTTTTTATGTTCGATAGTTTCAGGGAATTTGCCACGTCAGAATTCTTTATCGCAAGAGCCTGCTCTATAGTTTTCCCCTTTAGAAGAGTAGTAGCCAACTCCATAGAGGCGATAGCGGAAACACAGCCGAAGACCTTATATTTCGCATCAACTATAAGATCGTCTTCGTCGAATAGAAGCTGCAACCGCATAACATCCCCACAAAGGGGAGACCCCACAGTACCCGTCCCAACATTCGGCAGCTTCTCATCAAATTCGCCTACGTTATTTATGCTGTCATAATATTTCAACGTCTGCTCGCTATATTTCACAACAGCCTCACTTTCGAAATACGCTATCGATGTCGATACCAGATTTTACCATATCCCAAACAGGGCTCATCTGCCGCAGCTTCTTCGTAGCCGCAACGAGCTCCTCAATGGCGATAGCTATATCCGCCTCAGTCGTATATTGTCCTATGGTTATTCTGAGGGACGATTGTGCTATATCCGCTGGCACGTGCATTGCTTCCAGGACGTGCGAAATGGAAAGTGAGTTTGATGTGCAAGCTGAGCCAGATGAGACAGCGATACGTGGCGCTTCCATCATAAGAGCTTCCCCCTCACAACCACGAAAACTCATATTGATTATGCCGGGATAACAACTTGCCTCCGCACCGTTGACATAGATCTCTTCGAGCTGCGACGTTATCCCCTTCACGAAAATATCCCGCAACCTAGAGATCCTCTCGAAGTTCGCGTGCATCTCTGCAGAGGCGATCTCTGCTGCCTTTCCAAATCCAACGCACAGAGACACCGGCACTGTTCCCGCTCGTATACCAAACTCCACCTCAGGGTTAGCTTTTGGAACGCGAAGATATTTCACGCAGGATTTTTTGCAGAAGAGTAATCCGATGCCTTTTGGAGCGTATATCTTGTGCCCTGACGCGCTCATAAAATCCACGTTGAGCGCCTTCACATCAATTTCGATTTTGCCTAACGCTTGCGTTGCGTCAACGTGAATGAGGCAACCATGATTGTGGCAAATTTCAACGATCTTCTCGATATTTTGTATGACACCCGTTTCATTGTTTACAAAACAAACCGAGATGAGCCCAACGTCGTCAGATAGGGAAGCCTCAAGCTTTTGTAGGTTGAGCATTCCATCATTTTCGACATCCAGCAATTCGACGATAAAGCCATCCGCCTTCAAAGCATCCGCAACGGTCAACGTTGCCTTGTGCTCAGTCGGCAGTGTCAGGAAGCGCTTTTTGCCGATCTTCGAGAGCGATTTTGCAGTTCTCGTCAGAGCTATACGCGTGGATTCCGTTGCCCCGCTAGTGAAGATAACTTCATCGAGGTCGGAGTTAATGAGGCGACTAACCTTGAGTCTGGCAGCATCCAAAGCATCTTTGGCGGCATTCCCGAACACGTGTTGGGAGTTTGGGTTTCCAAACACATTTGTGAAGTGCGGCAGCATCTCAGCAACCACACGCTCATCACACGGCGTCGTCGCAGCATAGTCAAGATAAATCACGTTATTCACGATGCTTCCCGCTTTTCCAAAACACCTCAGCTAATTCTATGGAAAATTAGTAGGGTTGTAAAATTGAACGCAGCTTGCTGTTTATTTCATTTTTCTTACAAAAAATTGTTGGGTTTGAATTATAATCTTCCGAGATGATGCTTATTTTGAGAATTTTTATGTCAACACTTTTTGAAAAGATATCGCTGGGTATCGCTATGCTCGGCGGTATCGTTGGAGATGGAGTATCTGCGGAAAATCAATTGCAGAATATCCCAAATATTGAGCGTGATATCACAGCGACTTACCACCAATGCGTGGATGTTGTACGAAAGGGAATGCCTCGAAAATCTTGGGTAAAAGATAAATGGTTTCAAGTAATGGTAAGACACACCATTCCGGAGATGATTAATCGAGCTTCCCAAAAGAGTTGCGAATTTTCCGACTGCGGGGATAAGGTATGGAACAACGATTATGCCCCTATAGGCTTTTCGCTGGAGGAGTTTTTCTTTACGGAAAAGTATACCGGTGCCTCTTATTATGATTTTTTCGGGAAAGCCCCACAGTTTTATAAAAATCTCTTCGCAGAAGTGAATTTGTCTGGGAACAATTTCCAAAATTTCTTTAACCATGAGGTATTCGGTAGATACCTGTTTTCTAACGGATTTCATGATAACTTTATGGCATTTACCCTAAAAAATTATCTCGCCGCATGCTTATGGAATCATTTTGAAATTTACGACAAATCACAAACAAATGCGATTTTTTCCGATGATGGAGTGGATGCCCTAGGCAGAAAATTGAAGTCATTTTTCTTCGAAAAGTACGAAAATCCAGATGAAGATTGGCACCGAGACTGCAGGGTGCATGAGAAACTAGACGAGGCTGTAAAGAACGTCAAGATCATAATGAACGATCTGAAGCTGTATGACTTCTTACACTCCCTGTCTCAAACGCTGCAGAATGGATCACAATTGCCAATGGTTATGAAGAAAGAAAAAGGAGGCTGTGTTGTCCTGAAAACGCCGGAAGAGTGGCAGGTGAAGCCTAGTGCCGAAATTATGGATGATGAAATCGATTACGGACATTTTGGATATATGCTCAGGTTCGTCGGAAACAACTTCGCTTCCTTCTCTGGGAATGACTTTTATCTTGAGGGGGCAAGTGATAGCGCGCTGGCTGATATGCTTGAGGCTCACAAAAAAATCTATGGACAGGTGAAATTTCGAGATGCTCGGGAGTTTTTGCAAAGTTTTGTCAACTCGCTGAATAAGACACCGAATTTGTCCAAGTTTTTGGATATCGTCAAAAATAACAAAATCGTCGTTTTGGCAAAAACTGGTGACGAGAAACTACGAGCAATGCAGAAGCTAAAGCGTCTGACCAAGGCTTCGATTGCGTTCAAGAAGTCGCTTGTAAGCAAGGATGAAATGGTTGTGGACGTTCATAACAACGGCTCAAGCCTAGGCTTCCTTCAGTTGAGAAAATAACACATCCTCTACTACACTTGCCTGCTCCTCAACAACAGGAGCAGGCAAGTTCTCACTTCCGTTGCCAATGGGATATTCTCCAGCAACGATGTAACACTGTTTTTTTGCATCTCAAGGTCTCTCCACCTTACGGAGGCAAGCATCCTCCTATATTGAAAGTAGGTCATTGGTTCTGTTTTCGCCATGGTCAGGCGTTTGGTTGTTGTTATTTTTCCAAAAGGCGGGACGCATTGTACTGATTTGCCTTTCGTGCTGCCGTCAAGCCACGCTGCGCTAACGCTTGCTTTCCGGGCTGCGCCCTTCAAGCTTGACTGCCGCTCGGCAAATCAGGGGATTTTTTCTTCGCCCCTTTTGGAAAAAACATAACAACTCAATAATGAGCCGCGTCAGGCGCCCCGCATTCTGCACACGACGCAAAGGGGAAGCCACAAGTTGATTTTCATACCCTGGAGGCAACAGGGGTAAGCGGGCTGAAGTTAAAATGGAATTATCATAAGGACTCTTGACTAGCATCTCGAAAATGAAGGATAGACGCTGTCTATACGAGATATTGAAGAAGTAAAAAAGGAAGGAGCAGTGGACAAGAAAGTACAGAATAGACACGACATCGGCGACGTATTATGGGGGGGAACCGTTGTTTTCGGAACAGCAAGGTGGCGCACAATACAGAATTTGTTTTGGATATATCGTTTGCTATAGCGAGATTTGCCCGAATCTTACGGAAAAATGGAGAAATGTGCATTGGCGTTTTAACAGTGGCGCGATATTGCTATCGGATACTTGAAGTAAACATTCTGTGTATTTCTTTTTTATCATCCTCGTGTGAACGGTATCTAGGAAAGATGCGTGAATTAATTGCACTTGAGAGAATCGATTTGTAACGAAAGATGGTAAGTGTAGATTGTTAAAAGTGTTATAACATTACAGAAAGTATCCAAAATATAAAACTCACAACGATTTGTGACGCATTTTTTTGGATACATTAAAAAATTTCGTCGACAAATGCCCTAATTGCTTGTCCTCTAGGGCTGACTTTATTTTTCTCTTCGATTGTGAGCTCGGCGAGACATTTTCCATTCGGTAGCAAAAAAATGGGATCGTAACCGTGTCCATTTTGTCCATGAGGCGCAAAAGCAATTTGTCCTTTCAGAGATTTTTCAAAAAAATGCTCCCTTCCAGCTTGGTCGATGTAACACAGACAAGTAGTCATATGGCAGGAACGTTTGAATAAATCCGTTATATTTTTCATTTTATTCAACAAAAACAAACATCTGTCCGCATCTGTTTTATTTTCACCAGCATATCGCGCGGAATAAATTCCTGGTTCTCCATTTAGCGCATCTACGCATACGCCGGAATCGTCTGCCAAAACTGGTTTATGTATTTGTTCATACACTGCCTTTGCTTTAATCAAAGCATTTTCTTTGAATGTCTGTCCGGTCTCGTCAATATCTATTTCCGCTTTTTTGGATACAACCGCCACCTCTTTAGAACAGCCCAAATACTCCTTTATCTCAGCAATCTTGCCAGAATTACCACTGCAAAGAACGATTTCCCCTTTATACACAAACATACCCCTCGACATCGTCAGACCTATGGTACCATTCCCCATTTGTCGTCGACAAATTTTTAACTTTTAGAGAAGTGTCAGCATATCTTGTGACAAATAGGCGTTGAAACTGAACCATTTATGCGTATACGCGTAAACGGATGTTGCAATTCGAGCGCGTATGAGCAGCGCCTGGCGCGGGAAATTGCGTATTTCCGATGAATAAGTCGGCTCGACTTTCGATTCACCGTATACGGCAATTTCACTCTAAGTAATCATTGTTGCTTCTTTTTCCTCACTCATGCACACCAATGCGCATTTCCTTATCTTGCGACATCTTCCGGTAAAACTTCTTCGCCTTCTGTGCTACCATGAAATCGTCTCCTTTCGTGGTAGTTATGTCTATCGATTTTGTTATATTGGCTGCGGGGTTGGGTACTCGTATGAAATCTTCGACGCCGAAGATTTTTCAGACCGTCGCTGGAAAGCCTATCGTTCGTTATGTCGTCGATGCCTGCAAGTCTTTCGGGCAGAATGTCTTTGTTGTAACCCAAGAGCACCTAAGGGAGGATAATTGCTTTGTGGACGTTACGCCGGTGGTGCAGCGCTCTCCGAAGGGTACGGCGGATGCGGTGCGTCAGGCTGTAGGCTTCCTGAAGTCGGAGTATACCGTGATACTTTGCGGGGATATGCCGCTACTCGAAAATCGGCACCTTGATGCACTGGTGAACGCGACGCAAGACAATACGTTGACCGCGATGATCGTACCGGATGAACTTTCCCATATGACATATGGTCGGGTAATTTTGCAGGATGGGCAGTTCGATCACATCATCGAGTACAAAAATGCAACGCCAGAGGAACGTTCTTCGAAATTGGCGAATGCTGGAGTATACAAGGTTAAGACGGAGCTTTTGAAGAGGTACATAGGAGAGATAAGGGAAAATCCGGTTTCTAAGGAGTTTTATCTTACAGATCTTTTTGGGATATTGAAAGATACTGGGAACGAGGTTACAGTCATTCAAAACGACGATTATTGGTCGTTTCACGGAATAAACACGATGCAGGATCTTGCAAAAGCCGAACGCATTATGCAAACGCGGTTGCGGGAAAAATTTATGAACGCGGGGGTAAAGCTGCTTGATCCAGAGACAACATATTTTGCGCACGATACCGAAATCGCCTCGGACGTTGTCATAGAGCCAAACGTGATAATCGGAGTAGAGGTGAGGATAGGTCGCGGATCGCGAATAAACGCATTCTCACATTTGGTTGACTGCGAGATATCGGCGAATGTTGAAATTGGGCCTTTCGCTCGTATACGAGGCGGGGCGAAGTTTATGAGTAAATCTAGCATAGGCAATTTCGTCGAGGTCAAGGGATCAACGCTGGGGTGTGGTTCGAAGGCAAAACACCTGGCTTACATAGGTGATACGACGATTGGTGATAGCTCGAATATAGGTGCAGGGACGATAACCTGCAACTACGACGGCGTCAAAAAACATAAGACCTCGATAGGTGATTATGTATTCGTTGGATCGAACTCAACCTTAATTGCTCCAGTAAGTGTTGGAGACGGAGCGATAATCGGCGCCGGCAGCGTCATCACCAAAGATGTATCCCCAAACAGCTTAGCGATAGCACGGACAAGCCAAACGGAGATCCCCGACCTTGCGGAAAAAATTTGGAGGGATAAGGGACGGAGGAAATAGGTGCGAGAGGGATTATCTATTTCAAAGACGGTTCGTGTTGCGTAGATTTGTTTTGCGTTATATGTCAATCCGTTCGGTTTGCGAATTTTGGTAGTTGTATCCCAGATCGAAAAATGTTTTTGATGGTTTAATCGTTTCTTAACATTTTTTTGAGAAGATCAAGCGCAGGTGGTGCGGAACTGGCATTTGTAGAGTAAAATGAGAGCCGGCATTAGGTGTTT
>JAFUUW010000105.1 GCA_017471265.1 Alphaproteobacteria bacterium | reverse complement strand
TTCATTCTAACACAAAATTTCAGTTTCGACAAATGTTATTTTGTTCCATCAAAAACTTTTTTGAGTGTAATTTGCAACGCGTTTGCGCTTCTCAATATATATCATAAATAAAACGTAATATAAAAATAAATTCATTTTTAGTTTTTACTTATCTTAAAAACGCAAATAACGAAAATAAATATTCGCGGCGACATTATGCTGAGATAGTACAAACGATAAAGTCTAAGCAATCACGAATTATTGTTTTTTCCAAAAGGGGCAGTTGGAAAAACCTGATTTGCCGAGCGGCAGTCAAGCCTGGAGGGCGCAGCCCGAAAAGCAAGCGTCAGCGCAGCGTGGCTTGACGGCTTAGCGGAAGGGCAAATCAGTATAATGCTCCCCGCCTTTTGGAAAAAATAATTTAACATATTATTTGGTTTAAAAATCGTGTTTACAAAATGACATTTCTCCATTTTTTAAAGTTACAAATATTAAAATTCTTCTAAAAATGCAACATATCAAAATCTCCCAGTGCTCGAACCCGCGCTACGAAACCGTAAACTGTCCGGGAATTGATATTTCTATCACTCCGCCCCAAGCGCACATACATTTATCGCCACCCTGTATAACTGCTCCTGTCGGGATCATAACGGTAGGCTTCGACGAAATCCAAGGCGAAGTTATCACAGGGATGCATGGCATAGGAACTAGAGTGAATACTCCGAAGGCGGCAGCTGTAGCCGCTGCAGTTGCAGCTGCGACCATGGGGTTTGCCACGGTCTGGCACATACCGAAGCTCTTTATATTTACCATCGGTATCACATCTGACACAGACGCCACGGGGAGTCCATTCACAAATACGGGAGCTTTCGGAATCACAGTGAGCGTCGACGGAGCAATCCCACAAGAGCACCGACATATAGCGTTGCAAACGGCTATAGGCATCTGCACTCAGAAGTGATAACCGCCGCCTACCTTGAACGAATATGAGCCGGCGGATATTCCCACTCTATTGAGGCGCGCGATGTTACGTTTGAATGATCGGTTCACCTCGCCTCGCAGAAATAATGCTCCAAACGTTTTCTCGATACCGACCCCCACAAGAAATGATGGCTTCACCGGATTGGCTTTGTTTCCACCACCCCTTGCTCGATATTTCGATGCCAGCACACCGAAGTTGAAGTAGCCATTTATGTCATTACGAAAACCATACCCAACTCGCGGGAGCAACCCAAAGCCGTATTTGCGTCTGACGCTGTAAACTTTGTCATCTACCGTAGTCTTCGCATTCGCCGTCCTGAAATCCAGAACACCTTCAACACCAAAGAAAAAATCACCAAATTGGCAGTTATATCCGGTAAATGCCCCAGTGAGCAAGCCCGCACTGGTCTTTTTCTTCACTGAATTGCCCCTGGATGTGTTTTTCAAAAAGTCGACTCCAAGGTCGATACCACCATAAAATCCTGGAAGCTTCGCGGGTATTTCCGACTGCCCCACATCCTCAGCCAAAACATCATTTTCGACCTTGACGTCATCTGCAGTCGAAGAAAACGCCGCCATACCAGAGAATAGGAAAAGCAAAACTGAATTGGCAAAAATCTGAACTGTACGCATCTCAAATACATGACAAAACCAACTCACACTTTTAGGCTAACAGAAAATTTCCGAATCCGGAAGGATAATTCGGAAACGGGGGGAGAATGTCTGTAGCGCAACGTTAAAATGGCAGTTATGTTTTCCACCATTCGTACACCTCTCTGCCAAAGCTATGAGGTAGCTTATGATCCTCACCACGTACGCCCATAATCGCTATAGTATCTACAGTGTTTATGTCCTCCTATGCCATAGAGGTTCAAACCTTCTAAAAAGACTATGAGGTAACATATAATTATCACTATTGGCACACATTTTTCTATAGCGGAAAAATCCTTGCGTTTATCTTGTTTATAATATCTTTCTTCTGCAGTAAAACACTGATAGGGTAAATTCCGTTCCACTTCCTGTATGACTTTAAATTTTGCAGAGTTTAATTTTTTATACGACTGTAGCAAAAGAAACCAACAAATGTTTATTAAGACGCCCAAAATTAAGGCCAGCGTTTTGTCAATTTTAAAAAAATTAACGAATGGAGCCGCATTCAGCGTCAGGAAAAATGCATTCGCCTTCATCCGTGCAGAGCTGATCTGCTCAGCGCTGTTCACATAGAGCTTATACAACTCCACTCGTTCATTTAAGTCATTCATCTTGCGATCACCCTTACTTCCCGTGGACTATCGTCTCTCACTAGTCGCCTTATTGCATCGACTATCGATCGGATATTCCATTTAACAATTTCATCAGCGGCTTCTTTGACTACCTCAGATGAACGCTCGCTACCCCATTTTTCGACAGCCACAATTGGTTTCCTCAATTCTTTGGCTATCTTTCTTTCCTTGTCGATCCATTTGCTATACGTCGCATAAACCCCAGCAAGTATCAAAACAACACTGGCATGCTTCATTTGATCTTTGATGGCTTTGAGCAATTACAAGATTGGAGCCGGCATTGTGTATCGGGTCATCCCTTGGAACAGAATAATCCTTGAATTCAAAGCGAGGAGCCGATCTCAGCATCTCTTCCAACCTGACATACTCCTTTGAGTAACTCCAGGAATGACTTATAAAAATGTTATACATTTCAATAAGCGGTAAAAACATTCTGAAAGCTATTCTACTCCCGCAATATTGTCAAGAGAAATTTGTAATTGAAGTGATTTTGACCTCTGTATACTGCTTTTCCAGATCATTTGGGCCCCAGAGAAATTTCCGCAAATCCTGTAGCAGATGAGAGCTATACCCAAGGCAAAATTCCATTGAGGGACGATAACACGTAAATCGCTCAAAAAGCGACCTCTGAGCGGCGCGGTCTATGTTCCCTCAAATTTTACAATCCCTGGGAAATGCCATAAACTTGCGGTAGGGGTTCATGAGGTATCGGATTGTTGAGAGGCGGCGGCGTTAGTTTTGTACGTACGGTTCTGCTTGTGTCGACCGTCGCAGTTTACATAGGGTTGGCTGTATCCAATACAGCTCAAGCTACGGTACTTCAACATACGACATCCCAGGTCGGAATTAGAGAGCCTCAGTATCCAGGTGAGGTTGTACTCACATCTCGCAGTATCTCGTATGATCCGGCAAGCGGAATTATGGCGGCAACTGGTGATGTTATCGTTAAGCAGATGCTTGAAGGAGGTGGTATCCGCGAGCTACACGCTGAAAAGATCGAACATAGCAAATTAACGGGCAAGACAAAACTTGTTGGAGAGTCAGTGATAAAGGAGCCGACAGGTGAAATTATGTCCGCCAAGAATGTCGAAATTGGGCGAGAATTCGAGGAGGCTATAGCCGATGCATTGTTCATAGTCTTGAAGGACTCCGCGAAGATACACGCTGAGAAAGGTTCGAAAGCTGGTCAGGCTTTTACGTTTGAGAATGCAACGTATTCCCCTTGCAAGGAGACTTCCTGCTCCGCGCCCCTCTGGGATTTGGCTGCCGATAAGGCTGTATATGATAAAGAACAAAAGAAATTTGTTTACAAAAACGTTACATTGCGTATAAAAGGGGTTCCTATTTTCTTCACGCCGTATTTTGAGCATCCGTCGTCGGATGTAAAGCGCAAGGCGGGACTGCTTTCTCCGACGTTTCGCAATCTGAGCGATGTTGGATTTTTTGCTGGGTTTCCGATATACGTACCAATTGGAGATGATAAGGATTTGACCTTTACCCCATTTTTCAATTCGAAGAAGCGAGCTTTTGCTTCGGGCAGTTATCGGCAACTTTTCTCGCATGCAGATCTTGATGTATCAGCGAGTTTTCTTTCGAAAATGAAGCGCTCCTCAAAATCAAAAAAGACGAATTCAAAAGCAACCAATCGAGATAAGAGAAATCGCTGGCACATCGATACGAGAGTGACGTCACACAATTTGGATAATAAACGCCTGAGATTTAGGATAAATCGCTCAAGTGATATGACCTACAAGTCGATATACCCCGTCAGTGCAACGCAGGATGGATCATTTCATTTGACACGGAAGTGTAATGACTCCAACGCCATAATCGACTTTTATGACAGAAATTACTTTTTGACGACGGAAACACATGTGTATCAAACCGAAGACAGGGATACTGTGCCCTTTGTTTTCCCTCACATAAGTTTCAACTCCTTTAAGAACATCTCAGATGTTGGTGAGTTTTCAATCGATAGTGATACGGTTTATTTGACGAGACATAATGCGAAGTCGACGATGTTTGCTGAGTGCTTCTTTCGAACTTCGAACGCCGTCGCATGGAACAAATCCTTCGACGTTTCACCTGTCCTTTTGGAGCTTAACTCTGGGGTACGCGCAGATGTTCTATCCATCGAAAAAGATGAACGTTCAGGTGTTGAAAGCAAGATGTTTCCGATTTTAGAAAACCAACTAAGTGCTTCCGTTCCTTTTGTTAGTCAAATTTCACCGCTTGAGCAGACCTCCATATGGGCTCCGAAGATTACATTAACCAGTGTTGAAACCTCAAAGCGTAGAGCAAACTTCGAACAAAACGAAGATTCTATCTTTGATAATTTCAGTGATCTGAGTTTGTATTCGATAAATCGTTTCGGAGGATATGATGCAGTTGAAACTGGGGAAAGGCTATCACTTGGATTCGAGAATTCGATGTATAACTCCAAGAGGCGTTGGCTAAATTTTTTCATCGGGAAATCGAATAACATAGGCTCGCGACAGAAAGGTAAATTCCAAGGCAGAAACTCAATGGTTGGTCGACTAGTTCTGAAACCTGTCGAAAACCTTTCTTTCAGAGTGCGGTTTATAGGTATGCCGTTCGTCGAAAAATCGCAACTCTTCGAAAGCGGCATAAATGGAAGCTACGGCAGATTTTCTGGCGGTGTGAGCTATATGTACGACAAAAAAATAAGCCACGTCCAAGAAAATGGAATATCTCAAGTAGGCTTCACTGGTGGCTTTAAACTCACTGAAACATGGAAGATCTCCGCCTCCGAGGTAATAAACGGGAAGCAACGCAACGGAAAACGTAGTTTAACGCAAGGTGTACACCTAACCTACGCAGATGAATGTTTGGAACTCCGAACTGGTGTGTCGAAGACAAACTTTAGGGACGGGGATATAAAACCTAGAACCGTATTTACCCTAGTTATAGTCTTCAAAAATCTTGGCAATTTATTCAAGTCGGATAAAGCAGAACTGTTCGACGCAAACATCGGCACCGTGGAATAGCTGTCGGTTCAGCGATCGCAACACCCCATTATGGAATCCAGCGAGCCCAGGATAGCTGGTATGTCGAGGATCTTGACGCCAATGAGCAATTGCCTCAGCATTTGGATACTGGCAAAACTTGGGGATTTGAAATGCAGACGGTACGGTTTTGTACCCCCTTTTGTTGCGAACATATGCACCCCAAACTCCCCACGTGGCGTTTCTGCTGCAGAATAAATCACTACGTCATCCGGCACAGATATAGCTTCTCCCGATGTTGCATTAGAAGCTTTGACATCCCCTGGTTCAAGCATACTTAAGCATTGTTGTATCAAACGCATACTCTGCTGAATTTCGAGGTACCTCAGCTCATTCCTTGCATAACAATCACCATCCGTCAACGTTACCTGTTCAAAATCCAACAGCTCATATATCCCATACGGAGATGATTTCCTGACATCGTACCTCACGCCGGATGCTCTGAGGTTAACACCGGAAATTCCACTGCACATAGCCATATTCTGGGAGATTACGCCGATGCCCTTCGTACGTCGCTGAAATATGCGGCTATCCAAAGCCAACCTCTTGACCTTTCGCAGGTATCCATCGAGTTTGTCTAGGAATTCAGCTATCATCGCGACAATATCGCAGTCGATATCGACTCGTACTCCACCTGGGATATAGTAACTCAAGTGCATCCTGGCGCCAGTTGTACGACGGAAAATCTCCATAATTTTTTCACGTTCTTCGAAGCCATACAAAAACAAGCTTAGGCATCCGAGATCGTACGTCAAACATCCAATAGCCATTATATGGCTTGAAATTCTCGTCAATTCATCGAATATAGTCCGAATAACCAAGGCTCGTGCTGGCACTTCCAAATGCAATGCCTGCTCGATTGCCCGAACATACGCGTGCTCCTGGATAACTGGAGCCAGATAATCCAATCGATCAACATATGGGATTATCGATATGAAGTCCCGGCTTTCAACAAGCTTCTCCACTCCTCTGTGCAAGTACCCAATCTCCGGCTCACACGACGTAACCTCCTCGCCAAAAAGAGAAAGAAGCAAACGCAGAAGCCCATGTGTCGATGGGTGATGAGGGCCAAAATTTAACGTGTACTCAAACTGACCTTGTGGCATTGCCTTTCAAAAGCGCATCAATTCTTTCGGAATAATCGAGTGAATTATCCAGTCGGAAGGTCAGGTTAGGAACAAAACGCAGCTTCATTTTTTTCGCCACGATGTCCTTAAAATAGTGCGCCTGGAGTTCAAAAAAACGTGTGGCTTCCTCTTTTTTGTTCCCGCCAAGCGGGGTAAAAAACACCGTCGCATTTCGAAGATCCGGCGATAAGTCAACGTGCGTTATGGTAATAGGGGTCGGCAACTTCGACTCCTCGATATGCCCCGCTAAAACCGGGAAATCCCCTCGAGACAGAGCCGTTGCAAAACACTCC
>JAFUUW010000001.1 GCA_017471265.1 Alphaproteobacteria bacterium | reverse complement strand
TTCTTAATGTCCAAAAGCCTCGGCAGATTATTACTAAACTCCGACATACCACAACAAAAACCCCACGAGTAGCATCGCTATTCTACCATACCGGCACCGCACCACCTACAGCCCCCGCTTCTTCCACCATTCGTCGGTGTGGAATTCGTGTGGGGCTTTTTTGTAATCTCTCCAGGACTGCAGTCCATACTCTGCCCGCAGTATCTCCGTCAACTTTCCATCTAAGCGTTGTGGAAATTTCGCCCCGCAAAATGGACAGTAATCCATTGGGTCAAACCCACCATATTCCTTTTTATTCAAAATTGCATATGTTCGAATATTGGGGACATGGATTATTGAGGTAAAGCCTTCTTCATCGCCTCCTTTTAGAAAATTCAGAAGCATCTTACAACCGTAATTAGACATATGTTCACTACGAGAGCGTTTTATTTCTGCATCGGCGCATTTACGTTCTTTCTTTGATTTTACAGTTCCGAATTCTTTTAAAAATTTATCAAGGCATCTTTTATTTTCTTCATAAAACGATAAATGCCATTCCCTTTTAGTTCTCCTATAGGATCTCAATGCGTCCTTCATGCCTCTTTTATAATTCGAAACTATTTCAAAATCATAACTAAAACACAACTCACTACCACTCCAAGGATCAAAACATATCCCTACAGTTCCAACTCCATGCCAATACCACGAAACCCCAAACCTATCATCATCAGAGTAATATCGCATTTGGAGAGCACTCTGATTTGATGACACGGCTTTGAGGTTATTGCTTAGCTTCACCATTTTATATCCCTTCTATATTCCCTTTGTGCCAACTTCTCAGCGCTACCCGCTATGACATCCCCCGTATTTGGATCGATCTCAGCATCGGCTCTCCAGTGATTATTTCTAATTTTCTTGTAACGTTCCATATGAACCTTAGCGGTCTTGTGTGCTGGATCGAAGCGAAATACATACTCGCCGTCCGTCCTAACTTCACCACCACCAAATGCCTGCTTGTTTATTTTACCTATCTGCCGCGTTGTTTCTGGCGTATTAACAGGCTTAAGATCCGTCCATTTCTGTCCGCCTTTGTACCCCGATGTCCCTAGGCGCGGTTTTGCCTCGCCGGCAGTAGTTTTCTTGACTGCATTTTTGCCGCCTTTCATGAAGGATACGAAATTTTCCCACGCGAGAGCAGCTCCTGAGGCGGCGAGGAGTTTTGGAGCAACGCGCTGCAGTGCTACGCAAGCAGCAGTCTTTACAGCCTGCCTAACGAGGGAGGCTGGTCCCAGAAGAAACTCCGGATGCTCCAGCAAAAATGAGCTAAGCGGCGACAGCTCAAACCTCTGCACATCCAGGTCAAAAGTTGGATTGAAGAATTTCTCCCACCATTGGAGATCCGACGATGCCTCGGCATCCAGCTGACGTAAGGCTTTTACTTCGGGATTAAGCGGAGCCCCCAGGGTATCATAGTTACGCAAGCTCGAGAGGAGATTTTTGATATAGTCATTCTCAAGGATCGCCCGAACATCCGGATCATCTGGATCTAACCCTAGCAGAGCTTTGCGTAGAGCTTCGAGGAAGCGCTTGTTCATCTCTGCAGCACGCTGTTTTGCAGCCTGCTCTGCAAGAACCTGCGCCAGTCTCAGCTGGTTGTTATTCCGCCACTTGGCACGATCCATATTCCCCTTGAGTATGTCATAAGTCTTGTCTAACACTTGGGCGTGCGGTATCTCTTCCGTATGCGTCGATGACGTCCTTCCAGTCCAGATGTATCCCGTCTCAGAAATGTGATCCAACCTCGTGTGTGATATGCCATTTTGTCCGTCGTCGTTACGTAGTGATATGTAATGGCATTGACGTAGCACTTTGGATAATTCGCACTACTTATATACACATCCACGAACATTTACACGAATTATAAGTACGGTTACCGAGCCATTGTTTATTTTGTATATCACGCGGTATTTCCCTACACGCAAACGGTAATACCCTACAAGATCGCCCTTTAAAGGCTTAAACAACTCCGGATGTACAGCAAGTCGCTCATCTATTGCACGCAAAATCCCGTTTCGGATATTCCTTGGGATTTTCGCAAGTTGTTCAACTGCTTCCTTAAGATATTTAATCTGGTAACGCATTTAGTATTTTTTTCACATCTTCCGCGGGAATTGCCTGTGTCTCATCAATAGCTCCAAGATTCTTTATCATTGCTATGTCATAGGCATCTTCGTCCCATTCAATTTGTCGACGGATAAATTCCGAGCAAATTGCAGAAACGGATTTTTTGGTCCTCAAAGAAATTTCCCGTAAAAGAGATAACGTATCCCCGTCAAGAGAAATATTCACTCGCGGCTCAATTGTTGGCATAAGATACAACATTCAAAACAAACCCCTTACCCCATATTTTATCACGAGTGATAAAACTGTTACAAACAGAGACATCTACAGCCCCCTCTTTCTCCACCACTCTTCGGTTCGAAATTCAAAAGGGATGTTTCCACTCTGATAAGCGCGCCAAAGCAACTCTCGCCCGTACGTGTTTTGTAGTTCTGTCGACCATTTTTTGTCCAGCTTTTCAGGTAATCTCGCCCCGCACATACAACAATAATCGATAGGTATTGCATTTTCAGGAGGAATGTTATCCCTACAATCGATCAATTCATCTATCGTCATATCCATGTTTGGCACAAGTACCCACAGTCTAACTACCGGATAAACAAATACCGGCGGTTCGTGATCGAGAGCATAATACGCCCAATCGCAGTAGTGCCAACCTAGATGTTGCCGGCGTTGAATTTGCAATTTTTCGTCGTATCTTTTTCTAGAAATGACATATCTTAGTTTCCGTGGGATTTTTTCTATAGTCCTGATATCTTCCGCACAAAAGTCGGGAGGTAAATCCACATCATCCTTACCGGATGCATCTAATAAATCAAAGTACATATTGTACTCGAAAGCAAATGGGAACTCTTTTCCACACCAATGGCAATAGTAAATTGGATATGTATAAAAATGTCCACCCTCCTTCCACTTCAGACAAATGACATTACATTTATAATCCTCATAATCGCTCATTCCCTCGGAAATAAATTCCAACAATATATCTTTGCCATTTATAGCTTTGCGCATTTTATCGCAACAAAACATATTTTGTTTTAGAACCATGTTTCCTCAATTGGTTTAACTATCTTTGCAATTACGTCTCCTGTTTCAGGATCGACCTCTTCAATAGGTCTGACCTTTTTTCCAACTCTTTCATATCTATGCAAATGTACTTTTTGTGTTTTGTGCATTTTATCAAACTGATAATAGTACTTTCCATCAAATCGAACTTCCATCTTGTTACCCGATTTCTTTCGCAACGGGCGCAGAGATGGATCGGTTTTTCCTGTAATCAACTTATCCTAAAACTCACCGCTACCTTGTTCTCTGACAACTCTAGCTTTCGGCTCGCCTCCAGCTTTTTTGTTGCACAGGATGGAGAATTCCCTGGCTATCTCGAGGGCGCCCAGGGCTGTAATCGCCTTTACGACTTTCGGTAGTCCGGCAGCGATCCTTACCCCCACCTGAGCCGCACCTACGGCGACACCTCCGACCGGGTGCACCGAGGCGACAGCGCTCAGGGCAAATCCCATATTATTCAGGAACTGCCCTGCTGGGGTATCGTTGAAGTTGTCGAACTTATCTAGAAAGTCCCGCCGATCCTCCTCGACCTCCTCGGCGAGATCTTGCATCTCGGGGTACTCCTTCTGCAGGCTCTCCCGGCGCTCTTGCGGTATCGCCTCCCAGTGGGTTACGGTGTGAAGGTATGGCTTTGCATCGCCGGTTAGGGCGAAGGCACGCGCAATCTGCGCTAGCGGATCCGGGCGGAATTTGTGATACTTCGGGTGATAGCAGTCCGCCGGCTTAAAGAGACCTCGTATCTCCCGCGCAAGGCGTATTTTTTATGGCGGGAAAACGTCTACCTACTCATCGCAGAGTTTCTCTATTTCTTGCGCAGTCAATCCTAGGTATTTTGCAATAACCGAAACAGGCACACCATCAGCTTTCATATTGAGCGCTGCTTCTTTCTTTCCCTCTGCTCTTCCTTCTGCTCTTCCCTCGGCTCTTCCCTCGACTCTTCCCTCGGCTCTTCCCTCGACTAAGCCTTCCATTTTCGCGACGCGGATGCTGTTTATGAATGCGCTGTCGATGTCGCGTTTTGTTTCTTCGCGCGTGATGTAGTAATCTCGCATCTTCTTGTCTGAGCTTACGAATTCCAGCGTCTCAAACGCCTGATCCACGTTTTCATCAACGTGCTGCAGCTCCGTATTTTCCGGGTTTTTCAGGAACGACAGCCACAAATCCAGCATATTCTTTTTATCCGGTTTCGTCGGCTTAAACTTGTTCAGCTCAATGAAAAATACACGTGCCTTGTCGCTCATAATTTGGTAATCGTCGCGGTCATTTTTGTGGAATACCATCGAGGCTTCACTCACTGCCGATTTCCGGTCAGTTACATTTTGAGCCAGTATCCAAATGCCGATGACCTTCGGGTACGCATAATCCTGCTGCTTACCAGATTTGGCAGAATTTTCGTTCAACATCCGAGCCAGGTACTGTATAGCTCGCTCCGGGATATCGTTTGTATTCCGGCACTGTATCTCGATATCGGC
>JAFUUW010000104.1 GCA_017471265.1 Alphaproteobacteria bacterium | reverse complement strand
TGCCATATTGGCGTCAACATTCACGCCCGAAAAAACAAAATCTGGCTTTTCTGTCAGCAGATAACGCAACGCCATAACCACACTATCCGTTGGAGTTCCATCTACAGAAAAGTGCCTGTCATCGTGCTCTCTCAAACGCAGTGGAGAGGTCAGTGTCAACGAGTGCCCAGCCCCGCTCATATTCGTTTCTGGAGCAAAGACATAGACATCGTCCGAAAATTTTTTGGCGACTTTCTCAAGAAGGGATATCCCAGGAGAGCCTATACCGTCATCGTTACTTATCAAGATTTTCATAATTCACTCCTCCGACAGATACCGAACGATGAGGTTCAAGCGTACAATCCCCTCACCAGTCAAGGTTACCAATCCACCATCCCTCATTATATATGAATTCTCAAGCAAAATTTTGATCTTCTCGTCTAAGCGATGTCTACGCCTCGTGTCATTGCTGAAATCGTCTATATTGATGCCGCATTTAGCGCGCAATCCCATTATCAGGCGCTCTTTGAATTCATCCTCTTCACTGAGATGTTCAACATCAAAAGCAGGCGTATCACTGGTAACCCAATCTAACCAACGCCAGGGATCTGCAATTTGAGCTATTGCGACCTTATGCCCATTAACAGTACATCTCGAATGAGCTCCGGCGCCAATGCCGTAATAGTCCTCGTACTTCCAATATGACATATTGTGTCGTCCATACGCTCCGTTTTTTGCAAAATTCGACACTTCGTACATCTCAAAGCCGTTTTGTACCGCTATTTCCTTAGTTGCATCAAAAAACTCACTTGTATCACTGGGAGTTGGTAGAGCTCCAGAAGATATCATCTTTTTCAATGGCGTACCATCTTCGACTATCAATTCATATAGAGATACATGATTGAGCGGAAGTTGCAGCGCTTCTTCAAGCTCAGCCTTCCACGACGATACACTTTGCCCAGGACGGTTGTATATCATATCTATCGATACGTTATCGAAAATCTCCACCATCTCGAGTACGCACCTTTTCGCTTCGGCTGTGTTGTGAATGCGCCCAAGCATCTGAAGATCGCTATCGATCAGCGACTGCACGCCTATAGACAGCCTATTGATACCAGCTTGTTTTAGCTCGATAGCTTTGTGCTTTGTGAGCGTCTTTGGATTAGCCTCAAGCGTAATTTCCGCATTGGCGGTAAGGGCAAAGTGAGCCCTGACTTCATCCAGAAAATCCGCAACAAACCAACTGGGCAAAAGAGAAGGAGTACCACCGCCAAAGTACACGCTTGTTATGGACTCCCCTCGGTAAAATTCTCTGTGAAACTTCAGCAGAATTTTTTGATAGGCGTCAAACCACTTATCGAACTGAAATCCACCACAAACGACAATACTGTTGAAATCGCAATAGAGGCATTTCGAAAGGCAGAAAGCCCAGTGAACGTATATGGTGCTCACAGTCTATCGGCTATCTGCACAGCGTTAAGTGCAGCGCCTTTACGGACATTGTCAGCAACGCACCAGAAGTTAAGTGCGTTGACAATTGTCGGGTGTGGTCGCAGGCGACTGACAAAGACGTCATTTTTCGACGCTGCATCAAGAGGTGTTGCGTATTCGTAATTTCTCGGATCATCGACAACAGATATTCCAGGAAAATCCGACAACGCCTGTCTTGCCTCCACCAAATCCACTGGTTTGATAAATCTCGCAAAAACAGAAACGGCATGTCCGACGACAACCGGTACCCTAACGCACGTTGCCGTTATGTTAAGTTCCGGAAGATCGAGTATTTTTTTCGTCTCGTTCATCATCTTCAGCTCTTCTTTCGTATAGAGCGACGGAGTGAATTTGTCTACCTGCGGAATAACATTAAAAGCGATCTGCCGTTTGAAATGCAGAGGCTCTGTTTGCCCATTCTCCATAACCTGCTTTGACTGAAGAAGCAACTCGTCCACTCCTTTTTGTCCAGCGCCAGACGTTGATTGATAT
>JAFUUW010000103.1 GCA_017471265.1 Alphaproteobacteria bacterium | reverse complement strand
CCGATATACAAGCACCCCATGACGCTTACTGCACAACCAACGACATCCACAATACCCCTCGCTGGGCATACACAGCCCAGCCGTTCTATCTTTTCCCCTTCAGCAAAACGGCTATGTGTAGTTCCCTGAGCTGCTGTGGCGTAACTTCTGCGGGAGAGCCCATCATCAAATCTTCCGCGCGTTGATTGAATGGGAAAGCGATAACCTCACGTATGTTTTCCGTGTTTGCAAGCAGCATTACCATACGGTCAATTCCTGGGGCGCAACCACCGTGCGGAGGAGCGCCGTATTTGAATGCGCGTATCATCGCACGGAATTTGTTATCGACGAATTCCCTATCGTACCCGGCTATCTCAAACGCCTTATACATAATCTCCGGCACGTGGTTCCTGATGGCTCCGCTTGAAAGTTCAATTCCATTGCAGACGATGTCATACTGGTAGGCTTTTATCTCCAAAGGGTTTTTATTTTGCAGTGCATCAAGCCCGCCTTGAGGCATAGAGAATGGATTATGGGAAAATATGATCTGCTTTAGTTCATCATCGTACTCAAACATTGGAAAATCGACGACCCAACAGAATTTATAGGTGTTTTCTTCAATCAATTCGAGCTGAGCTGCAAGCTTTGTTCGTACTGCCCCCGCTATCTTTGCGGCGTCTTTATCACAAACAAAGAAGACGACATCGCCTACGGACATTCTATTTTTCTCTGCAATCTTGGACAGCTCATCATTGGTCAAAAACTTCGCGATAGGTCCTTTGAATTCGGTATCCGAAACCATCGAGATATACCCTAGTCCCGGCAGTCCGATTTCTTTTGCCCAATCATTCAATTTGTCGAAGAAACTGCGAGGCTCTTTCGTACACCCCGGAACGTTAATGCTTCGTACTACAGCCCCCGTGGCTGCAGCATTTGCGAATGCACCAAAACCAGAATTTTTGAAAACGTCCGTCAAGTCCTCGATAATCAGTGGGTTGCGCAAATCTGGCTTATCGCAACCGTAGTGCAACATCGCATTGTCAAAAGTTATACGTGGAAATGGGTAGTTCGTAACGCTGAACCCAGCTGGAGCGAACTTTGAAAAAGTACTATATAAAACCGGCTCGATCGCAGCAAAAACGTCCCCCTGAGAGGCAAAGCTCATCTCCATATCGAGTTGATAAAACTCTCCCGGCGATCTGTCTGCTCGTGCATCTTCGTCGCGGAAACATGGTGCTATCTGGAAGTACCGATCAAACCCTGCGACCATCAGCAGTTGCTTGAACTGCTGAGGCGCTTGAGGCAGGGCATAAAACTTTCCAGGATGCACTCGGCTTGGTACGAGATAATCCCGAGCCCCCTCAGGCGAGGACGATGTCAGAATAGGCGTTTGGATTTCAAGAAATCCGCGTTGTGTCATCTCATTCCGTATGTGAGAAATTATTCTTGAACGGAGCACTATGTTGTCGTGATTTTCCTTCTTGCGAAGATCGAGATAACGGTAGGTCAGGCGTGTATCTTCCGGAAACTCATTTTCAACATTCAGCTGTATCGGAAGCGAATCCGCCGGTTCAGAAAGTACCTCTATCGTATCGATATACAGCTCAACCTCACCAGTGTTCATAGCAGGATTAACCGTCTCAGCGGTACGCTTCACAACATTTCCAGAGACGGCAACAATCGTCTCGTCCTTGAGATTTTCTGCAACAGAGAAAGCAGCATCCGTTTCCTGCAGCACACACTGGGTCGTACCATAGTGGTCTCGTAGGTCGATGAATAGCAATCCACCGTGGTCGCGTATTCTGTGGACAAACCCGCAAAGCGTTGCCTTCGATCCAACATCGCCGATGCGTAACTCATCACAGGTATGCGTCCTAAAAGCCGTCTTTGTCGAGAATTCCATCATTCGGGTTAAACTCAAACACTCGTGACTATGATACCACGCGCCCATTATGTTTGAAATGAAAGGACGCCCATCTCGTTTGAAAAGCGCCTCACAATTTGAGCTCAAGCCCTACCTCTATAAATTCTATAAGGTGAAAAACGTTTAAAATATTTTTTATATATTATTTTAATATGACAGTTTAATTGTGCAAACGTTGCATTCTTAGATTGGGCGTTGCTATTTTATCAACTAATAATTTAGTTAATATAAATTGAATTATTTCCAAAAACGTAAGAAGGGTAAAAACCCTCGCTTTTTAAAGAAGTTCGCAAAATGCATGCAATATATAATATCGCGTAGTGTTTTGCACGAAATATATACGGGGTATTATACGGCAATATTGCGGAAGGAGCTTATAGAAGTGATAAGGTGGGATGCTCTGCCAACTACGTAGACACAACAGGCGGAAATGTAAATCCTGATCACATACATATGCTGATCTCAGTACTTTCACATCTCTTAGTATCGAAGGTCATACAATACATAAGCGGAACACTACAAGGGGAGTTCCAGGAATTAAGAAAACGACACTTGGAACAACATCTGTGAGCAAGAGGATATTTTGTTGCAGTATCCGGACGGATAAGTGCGAAGGATGTACAAAAATATATATGGAAACAAGAGGCACATCACAAGCAGGATAACTTTAGGATTTCTGAGTTCTAAGAGTCTACTATCTTAATCTGTTTTTCAAGTGTAACTGATACCTACATGGGGTCAGCTGATGAGTTGTCTATTTTTAGTTTATATAAAAAATCAAGTTAATTATTAAAATTCTTCTTTTTATATGTTTTAGATCACAATTTAAATTCACTTACAAACTTATAAGTAACAAATTTAAGACTTTCGATAGGAGAGAAATCGACTTCATATTCATTTAAGCTCTTTATGATAACATTACGTTTTACAATCAAGTTTGTGAACTGGGATAACTAAGATCCTTGATTAACATATTTGCAAAACAAGTATATCAGGCATTGAGATAAGATGTATATTTTTTACTAGTTTTTTCTGCAATTTTGTAACATTTTAAAAGCTACATTTAATCTACATGTATAAAAATTCAGTATTATCATCTCCTTTCAAGCACAGGTGTTTCATAGAATTTCCGAGATGCTAAGCATGGGAGGAATATTTCATTCTTTTTTGCAACAAGCGAGGGGAAAAGTTGGGGAAACGCTTTTATGTGGATAAAATCTCGATTCATCAGCGATTACAAATGGCAATCAGCCTCTGTTTTTTGCACTTGCTTTCTGGCAATTTAGATCAAATCGCTGTAGGAGAGCTTCTTTATGTAATTTTCCATAAACTCTCAATCGGGCGTACCCTTCGCGCGTTGCCGGGAGTTTGATTTCCGTATTTTTGATTTTCGATCGATTAAATTTTCTTCCATAACTGTATTTATAATGTTCTAAATTTACGACGGCGCATAAAAATAACCCGATATACCTTGACATTTTAAATAGCTGAACTAACTTTTCGATGTGGTCGCTGGCGGGAAACGAACTTCCCTGATATGCGCAATATCCCACGACGGCGCAGTCTATAGTCAAAACGCTACCCTCTGTTGTATAAAAGTTATAAAATCCAGCGACGACATTATTCACAGCTTGAGTGGTTACGTACGGAAAACGCCCATCACCAACTGCTTATAAGTCATCCAACTTTGTAGTCTTTATCCCCACAACATTGCCACATTCATCAAGTTCTTTTCAACCGACAGAGACCTCTACCACCTCCTCGCTCGCAATCTCTGCATCATCGTCTGCTAAGTCAGCGGCTTATTTTTTCTGATAGCGTTTTATGTATTTGCCGAGACCGCCGAAGGTTTCGTTTATGATGCCTGTCCCCTTACCGTCGGTCTTTGTCTCTTCCTTGACTGTTTCGACCTCCCCCTCGTACGAGCTTTCTTTAACATCACGAACAATGCCATTCGTATCAAAGGAAATGATGATATTTTTTTGAGCAACAACCTCCGGCTCCAAAAATCCATTTTTTTCGAGCTTCTTTGAAATGTAGTACCAGTTATACCCTCCCCTTTTTTCCTCAACGGAAGAGCGTATCGTCGGAGAGCCGACTTTTTCGAAAACGGACTGTGCAGTATCTTTTCCGATAACGATACTAGAGAAATCGACGGCATCGACTGCATATCCCCGATTTATCACGGTCTTTTCACAAGAGACCGACAACAAAGCAGAAAATAGCAGCAGAGCCCATCGAAAATTCATACTATCTCTCAGACAACTCGGCGCTTGCGCGATTTGCTGTATCAGGATTAGCTTTTCTCTCAACAAATTCAATAACAGCCATAGGAGCAGCATCACCATAACGGAAACCAGCCTTCATTATGCGAAGGTAGCCGCCGGGACGACCAGCAAACCGAGGAGCCAGATCGTCAAAAAGCTTTTTCACAACATCGTTACTCTGTAACCTGGAGACGAGCATACGACGGGCATGCAGCGAACCGCCGCGTGCCATTGTAACCATTTTCTCAACAACGGGACGGAGCTCTTTTGCCTTCGGCAAAGTTGTCTTTATCTGTTCATGTTTTATGAGCGAACAAGACAAAGTCCTCAACAAAGCCTGACGGTGCGAGCTTGTTCTATTCAACCTGCGTTTAGAAAAACCGTGTCTCATAGGATATCCTCCAATGCCTCAATTGTATTTATCATCAAGTTCCTTAGACAGAGCATCCAGATTTTCAGGAGGCCAATCAGGAACAGTCATACCAAAAGACAACCCCATCGCAGTCAGAACAGCCTTTATTTCATTCAAAGACTTTCTACCGAAGTTCGGGGTTCTCATCATATCGCTCTCGGATCTTTGTATCAAATCGCCTACGTAGAAGATGTTTTCATTCTTGAGGCAATTCATAGAACGAACGGAAAGTTCAAGCTCGTCTATCTTTTTCAGCATATGTTCGTTAAACGGCAAATTCCGTATTTCTTCACGAACCTCTGCAGAAGACGTTTTGCCGAAACCGCCAAAGATAGAGAAGTGTTCTTTCAAAATGGAAGCAGCCTGAGCGACAGCTTCATCCGGACGTATAGATCCATCAGTCTTCACTCGAAGCGTCAGCTTGTCATAATCAGTTTTCTGCCCTACTCTGGTCTTTTCAACAGAAAAATTAACCAACTCTACCGGACTAAAGATAGCATCGATAGCAATCCGACCTATCGTCTGCTCCTGTTCGGAAGAAGTAACGGCAGGAACATAACCGACGCCAGATTCCACCGTCAGTTCCATATTGAGTTTTCCGGTTCCATCCAAAGTACAGATAAAATGATCAGGATCCAAAATTTCAACGTCACCAGGACACTCAATATCCTTTGCAGTAACGACCTTCGCCCCCTCAGCGATCAGACGGACTTTCTTTGCTCGCTCGGAGTGTGTTTTCAAGCGCAAGGCTTTTAAATTCAGGACAATTTCAACGACATCTTCCTTCACTCCAGGAATGGTCGAAAACTCGTGAGCAATACCTTCAATTTTTATGGATGTTATGGCACTACCAACAATAGAGGAAAGCAACACGCGACGCAGTGCATTTCCCAAAGTAACACCATAACCACGCTCGAGAGGTTCAACAACAATCGAAGCATCTCTCAGTTGTTGATCGAGGAACGAAACGTCAACACGACCAGGTTTTATCAAATTCTTCAAATCACTCACTTATACAGCTCCAAAAAGAGAGGTGCAACAAAATATCAAACGCGACGTGCCTTAGGAGGGCGGCACCCATTATGAGGCAGCGGTGTTGCATCAACTATGGAAGTTACATTAAAGCCAGCCGACAGCAAAGAGCGAATAGCCGTCTCGCGCCCAGAACCAGGTCCTTTAACGATAACACTGACGTTTTTCACACCATGTTCCACAGCCTTTCTTGCCGCATTTTCAGCAGCCAACTGAGCAGCATACGGAGTGGATTTTCTAGATCCCTTGAATCCGACAATTCCCCCAGAGCCGTACGAAATCGTATTACCACCTTCATCAGATATCGTAACGATAGTGTTGTTAAAAGTTGCGTTAATATGTGCAACCGCGTTAACAACGTTTTTACGTTCACGTTTTTTAATCTTGCTAACAGCCTTTTGAACCATAATTTTCCTATAAAAATATTACTTCGTAGCGATCTTTTTACCGGCAATTGGAATAGACTTTCCCTTTCTAGTCCTAGCATTCGTATGCGTTCGCTGACCACGAACAGGCAGTCCCTTACGATGACGCAATCCGCGGTAACAACCAAGATCATTCAACCGCTTGATATTCATGGACACTTCACGACGCAGATCCCCCTCAACGGTATAATCATGATCGATGATCTCTCTTATTTTCAAAATCTCAGCATCAGTCAGATCAAAGACACGCTTTGCATCAGGAATTCCAGCTCTTTCGATAATGCACTTAGCATTATAACGACCAATACCAAAAATCGACGTCAAGCCAATCAAAACCTTTTTTTGCGTTGGTATATTAACACCTGCAATACGAGCCACTACACATTCTCCTTTTCACTCAAGCCCAGACATTCTAACACCGAAGCTCTCACAGAGGCTACATTTTTAGCGGCATCAACCTTTCGTAAGATGCCTTTCCTCTCATAAAAATCAATAACGGCAGCAGTCTTTTCACGGAACTCAGACAAACGTTTCTTCAATGAAAGCTCATTATAATCATTTCGTCGAATGAATTTGTTTCCACCACAAACATCACAAACACCATCCTTAAACGGTCTCGAAAAAAAATCATTATATATTTTACCGCACCCAGGGCACAAAAATCGCCCAAGGATACGTTTAACTAAAATTTCCTCATTGCAGACAAAATCGACAACTACAGAAATCTCCGTATCAAAATTTGCAACGATCTCATCAAGTCTTTCAGCCTGATAAACGCTTCTCGGGAAACCATCAAATAGCAAAGACCTCTTTCCATTGTCAACCTGTTTTCTTATATCAGCTTCAACAAAACCAACGACAATACCATCAGGAAGCAAAGAGCCACTATTCATCAAACCAGCGACTGTTTGACCAGTCTCAGGAACAACATGGTTTCCGTTTTGCCGCAATAGATCACCAACAGCCACAGAACCGAAGCCATTTTTCTTGACAAGACGTTCAATCTGTGTCCCCTTGCCACAGCCGGGTGCACCGATAAAAACAATCCAGCTTTTATTAATCATACCAGTCCCCGAGTACGACTTTTACGGAACAGACCTTCATACTGTTGTGCAATCATATGAGATTGGAACTGAGCGACAGTATCTATAGAAACGTTTACCACAATCAAAAGACTTGTTCCACCAAAATAAAAAGGTAAAGAAACTTGAGACAAAATAACCTCAGGCAAAACACAAATAAAACACAGATACAAAGCGCCAACGGTAGTCAGCTTTGTCAACAACATATCCAAATAATCCATAGTTGCAGCCCCTGGTCTTATTCCAGGGATATAGCTTCCAGATTTTTTTAAATTATCGGCAGTATCCTTTGAGTTAAACATTATCGCCGTATAAAAGAACGAAAAAAAAACAATAGCAGAACAAAATAAAACCATATATGTCGGACTACCGTGGCTTAGGATACGAGAAATTTTTCCAAGCACGGAGTCCGGATCAACGGATCCGAAGCCTGCGATAGTCATAGGCAATAGCAAAATCGACGAAGCAAAGATCGGCGGAATAACGCCAGAATTATTCAATTTCAGTGGTAAATGCGACCCTTGCTGCTGAGCAGGCATATTTATCACAGCCTGACGCTTAGGATACTGGATAGGCACGCGACGATTTGCCTTTTCCATAAATACGATAAAAGCAATAACGGACACCACCATTACCAACAAACCGACCAACCCCATAATAGAGATAGCGCCCTGTTTTCCCATAGCAAAGGTATTAAACAAAGCCGAAGGCAAGTTTGCTACGATACCGGAATATATGATAATTGAAGATCCATTGCCCAACCCGCGGGATGATATCTGCTCACCGAGCCACATAATAAACAACGTTCCACCAGTGAGGGAGGTCATTGTGGTGAAACGGAAAAACATTCCTGGATCCAAAACAGCACAACCAGAGTGTCCCATCATACGTTCCAGACCGACAGCGATACCATACCCTTGCATAAGTGCGAGAGCGACCGTACCGTAGCGAGTATATTGGTTTATCTTACGACGCCCTGGTTCCCCCTCTTTTTTCAAAGCAGCAAGCTGAGGAGACATAGAGGTCAGCAGCTGAACAATAATGCTTGCAGATATGTAGGGCATAATGTTCAAGGAGAACACGGTCATACGACCGATAGCTCCACCAGAAAACATGTCAAGGACACCAAAAAGCCCACCAGCGTGGCTACGAGTAAACTCAGAAACGACCGCAGGGTTAATACTCGGGAGCGGAATATACGTCCCCAAGCGATAAATAATCAAGATAAAAACAGTGAACCATATACGCCTTTTCAGATCCTCAGCACGACTGAATGCAGAGAAGCTAAAATTATGAGCCAACTGTTCTATCGGAGATGCCATTTATAATTCCTTTATTCGACAACCAGAGAACCGCCTGTTTCTTCTAACATTTTCTTAGCCTTTGCACTACTTCGAGTGGCGACGACGCGAACCGGAGAAGAGATAGAACCATTGGCAATAAGTGAAACACTCTCAGCTGATTTTGGCATATACCCGATTTTTATCAGAAAGGATTTATCAATAGCAGCATCCTTAGGCAAGAGACCACCTTTCAAAATTCGAGAAATTTTGAAAAAATCCAACTCATACATTTTCATTCTGTGGACGTTAACAAAACCGCGCTTTGGCAAACGTCTGTAAAGTGGTGTCTGACCACCTTCAAAGCCATTCAAGCTAACACCAGAACGTGCAGTTTGACCCTTACCACCTCTACCGGAAGTTTTTCCCAGTCCAGAGCCAATACCCCGACCAAGAAGTTTTGTCTTCTGGCGTGCGCCTTTGTTATCGCGAATGTCATTTAATTTCAATCCAGCAACCATACCACCCCTCACGACACAACCTTTACCATATGGCGGACTTTTTCGATCAATTTAAGAATTGAATTATCAGCAACCAACTCACTTTCGGAGCCAATCTTACCAAGTCCCAACGCCTTCAAGCACAGCCTTTGACTACGTTCGCGACGTATAGCACTACCGGTTTGCCGTACACGAATTTTCTTTATTGCACCAGCCATATCAACTATTCTCCGCAGCAGTAGCCGAAACATTATCACCACGTCTAGCAAGAATATCAGAAACTTTTTTACCGAGTTTTGCAGCAATCTGACGAGGAGGTGTCATACCACGCAATGCAGCGAAAGTAGCACGAACCACATTATGATAATTCGCAGAACCAACAGACTTGCTTACGACGTCCTGCAATCCAAGGGTTTCAAAAACGGCACGCATAGAACCACCAGCAATAACTCCCGTACCCGCAGGAGCACTACGTAAAAACACATGTCCAGCATTGGTTCTTGCGGATACGTCATGACGTATTGTTCTGCCTTCTTTCAAAGAAATTCGTATCATAGTTTTTTTTGCTTTTTCACAAGCCTTTTTCACAGCATCGGGTACCTCACGTGCTTTAGCCGTAGCATAACCAGCGCGACCCTTTCCATCCCCGACCACAACCAAAGCAGAAAAGCGCATATTTTTTCCACCTTTAACAACCTTAGTTACACGGCGTACACTGACCAGTTTTTCGATCAGCTGCTCCTGTTGTTCAGCACGCTTTTTATTATCGTTAGCTTTTGCCATAATACACCACTAAAATACGAGACCGTTTTCCCTTGCACTATTGGCGAGAGCCTTTACACGTCCATGGTACAGGAATCCGGAACGATCGAAAACAACATTTGAAATTTTCTTTTCCCTAGCCTTTTCAGCAACAACCTTTCCAACGAGGGTGGCAGCACTCTTATTTCCGCCATACTTGAGCGAAGACTTAACCTCTTTCGATAGAGTAGAAACCTGTAAAACAGTCTTTCCAGCACTTTCATCGAACACCTGAGCATACATATGATTATTCGTACGATGCACCAACAAACGAAACTTCCCCTTCGAAGCAGAAGACATGTTGAAACGTTGTCTAGATTTGCGACGTTCCCGCAGCTGAGCAGAAGTTTTCATTATTTTTTCTTTCCCTCTTTTCTATAAACAAATTCGCCAACACGCATAACGCCCTTTCCTTTGTAAGGTTCAGGCTTTCTAAATTTCCGAAGGAATGCGGCAACATCCCCAATCTGCTTCTTATCGTGTCCAGTTATGCTTATTGTCGTAGGCTTTGGACAAGCAATAGAAACACCCTCAGGAATATCGTATTCCACATCATGGCTAAATCCAAGTTGCATAGTCAATTTTTTGCCAGAAACGCTAGCTTTATATCCGACACCAACCATTTCCAACTCAATCCGGAAGCCCTTATCCAAACCATTGACTATATTAGAGACATTCCGCTGGGAAGTCCCCCAAATAGACCTCGCCGACTTCTCTCGATCGAGTGGAGAAAACAAAACTCCACTTGAAGAACAATCGACTTTTATACACCCCGGAACGCAATAAACTCTCTCGACATTCCCTTTTTTCATGGTCAACGTATTACCAGAGCAAGAGACGTTAACCCCGTTTGGGATAGCAACAATATGTTTACCAACTCTAGACATACAAAAACACCATTAAAAAACCGTACAGATAACTTCGCCGCCAACAGAAAGTTTTCGTGCCTCTGCATCAGACATAACACCTTTACTCGTGGAAAGGATATTTATTCCCAAACCATTTTTGACAAAAGGCAACTCTTTGATAGAGGAGTAAACCCGACGTCCCGGCTTAGAAATCCGCCTAACCTCACATATGACAGGCTTGCCATCAAAGTACTTCAATTCAATGCGAAGTACCTTATGTCCAGTCGTATCATCATCAACAACGGAGTACCCACGGACGTAACCCTCGTTTTGTAAAACTTTAACCAAATCCTCACGAGAACGAGACATAGGAGAGTCGACGACTTTCTTGTTCGCCATCTGAGCATTTCGAATTCTTGTAATCAAATCACTAATTGAATCAACAACACTCATAACTCACCTACCAACTAGCCTTCGTCACACCCGGCAAGAATCCAGCAGAAGCCAATTCACGCAAAGCAATCCTAGAAAGCCCAAACTTACGGTAATATCCTTTAGAGCGCCCTGTCAAAGCACAACGATTTTTAATTCGAACACGAGACGAATTCCGCGGCATTTCAGCCAGCTTATGGACAGCAGCAAGGCGTTCATCAAAAGAAGTGGTCTTACACTTAATCACCTTAAGCAAGTTCAACCTTGAAGTCTTCTTATTTTCGACCATACCCTGTCTTCTTTTATTGCGCTCGACAGAACACTTTTTAGACATACCTTTTGATACCTCTCCTTACACTCAGCCAACAAACGGAAACCTAAAAGCTCTCAACAAAGCCAGAGCTGATTTATCATCACGAGCCGTTGTACAGACCGTTATATCAAATCCCCGCACTTTGTCGATTTTATCATAATTTATCTCAGGAAAAACGATTTGTTCCTTTATCCCCATTGAAAAATTTCCCCGACCATCAAAGCCCTTTGTAGACAGTCCCTTAAAATCGCGCACCTTTGGAAGTGCAACATATATAAGACGATCCAAAAACTCATACATTCTATCACGTCGCAGAGTTACCTTTGCCCCAAGGTTTGCTCCTTCGCGCAGTTTAAAACTAGCGATCGATTTCTTAGCCTTTGTAACAACAGGTTTCTGACCAGCAATAACAGCCAGTTCATCAACAATAGCCTGAGCAACCTTGCCATCACGCGCAGCATCGGAAGAAGTGCAGTTAAGCACAATCTTACTGAGACATGGGATCATAAATTCATTATTGAGATTCAACTCTTTTTTCAAAGAATTCCGAATTTCAGAGAAGTATCTATCTTTAGAATAACTCATAACGACACCCCCTCACAAAATAGTCCCAGACTTTTTGAAGTACCGTATTTTTTTCCCGGCATCATCAAATTTATATCCGACCCTAGCAGGTTTATCATTCGAAGGATCGATCAAAGAAACATTTGATATATCTATTGCCATTTCTTTCTTAACAGCCCCTTCAGGATGTTTGTAATCAGGTTTAACGTTCCGTATAACAACGTTTACTCCATCAACAATAACCTTGTGATCATCGAGTAAAACTTTTTTCACAGATCCACGCTGGCCCTTATTGCGACCAACTAAAACCTGAACCATATCTCCACGTTTTATCTTAAACCTAGGTTGTGTCATCACAACACCTCCGGAGCTAAGGAAATTATTTTCATATAACCAGCATTACGCAATTCTCTTGTAACAGGCCCGAATATACGGCTACCGATCGGTTCCCCCTGTTTATCAATCAACACGACAGCGTTTTTATCAAAAGCGATCTGCATCCCATCAGAGCGTCTTACAGGACTTTTCGTGCGCACAATAACTGCTTTATGCACATCACCCTTTTTAACTTTGCCACGAGGGATAGCATCTTTTATGGTAACAACCACGACATCCCCGACACCTGCATAACGACGTTTAGAACCACCTAGAACTTTGATACATAAAACCTCTTTTGCTCCAGAGTTATCGGCAACACTCATACGGCTTTCAGACTGAATCATTTCGACACTCCTTCAGTCTCAGAATACACAAGCCATTTCTTCGTTTTTGAAATCGGACGTGTTTCTATAATCTTTACAAAATCTCCAACCTTACATGCATTACTTTCGTCGTGAGCAGCATATTTTTTATGGCTCTTGACGTATTTTTTATACTTTGGATGCATAGCACGAGTTTCAACTTCAACAGAAACTGTCTTATCGCAGTTATCACTAACAACAACACCCTGTAGTACCCGACGTGGCATACCTAATCTCCTACTTATCACTCAACTGTGTCAAGCGAGTCTTCACTCTAGCTATATTTTTGCGACAGGCACGAACAGCAGACGGCTTAACATCTTGACTTACCTTTGATGCAATACGCAAATTCATATACTCACGCTTGAACTCAACACACATTCGCAAAAGTTCCTTTTTATCCTTTTCTATCAACTCAGAAAACTTCATACTGAACTCCTATACAACGCGGCGAACAAACTTTGCATGGATAGGAAGCTTTGCGGAAGCCAAATCAAAAGCGGCTTTAGCAACATCTTCAGATACGCCATCAAGCTCAAACATAACACGACCCGGCTTTACTTTGCAAGCCCAAAACTCAGGGGATCCCTTTCCACTTCCCATACGCACCTCGGCAGGTTTTTTGGAAATCGGGAGATCAGGAAAAATCCTTATCCAAACGCGTCCAGCTCTTTTGATACAGCGTGTAATAGCACGACGAGCCGACTCAATTTGACGCGCCGAAATCCTAGCAGGATCCAAAGCTTTCAAACCGAAACTGCCAAAACTAATCTCAGCACCAGCAGTAGCAACACCCTTGATGCGTCCCTTAAACGCTTTCCGAAATTTAGTTTTCTTAGGAGACAACATGATTCAACAACTCCCAATCACAATTTCTTATCTCTGGATGTAACATCACCAACCTCACAGTCGCCTTTATACACCCAAACTTTGACACCACACGTACCATACGTTGTCTTAGCAACACCAAGACTGAAATCAACATCAGAACGCAAAGTATGCAGAGGTACCCTGCCTTCTCTATACCATTCCATACGAGCAATTTCAGCACCATTCAAGCGACCAGAAACATTCACACGAATACCAAGAGCCCCTAGCTTCATAGCGGACTGCATGGCACGTTTCATGGCACGTCTGAATGAAACACGTTTTTCGATCTGGAAAGCGATGCCATCAGCAACTAGATAAGCATCCAATTCTGGCTTGCGTACATTGGTAACGTTTATTGCAACATCCATACCAGCGATCTTAACAAGCTGTTTTTTTAATTTTTCAAGATCAGCCCCTCCCTTTCCAATCAAAGAGCCAGGACGCGAGGCAAAAATTTCAATACATGCCTTTTTTGCAGGACGTTCAATGATAACACGAGACACCCCAGCAGACTTATGCTTTTGCTGAATGTAATCACGAATCTTCAAATCCTTCAAGAGAAGATCGGAATAATCTTTTCCAGCAAACCATCTAGATTCCCATGTCCGTAGGATGCCTAATCTCAACCCAACTGGATTTACCTTCTGTCCCATACCTACCTCAATTCCTCTCTTCGACAACTATAGTGAGATGGCTGAATGGTTTCGTGATAACCTCTCCCCGCCCACGACCACGAGGACGAAAGCGACGAAGTTTCAAGCTATAACCAACGTAAGCTTCTTTTACAAACAAAGCATCAGCTTTCAATCCATTATTATTCTCAGCATTTGCAACTGCAGATAACAAGGTCTTCCTCACGTCATTTGCTATTCTTTTTTTAGAAAATAACAAAGTATCTAAAGCGCGCTTAGCGTTCATACCACGAATAACAGAAGCAACAACATTCAGCTTCTGAGGACTAACCCTAACTTTCCGTAAAACCGCCCTAGCCAAATTATTTTGAGTAATCATTTTTTAGCCTTCTTATCAGCACCGTGTCCGTAATATGTACGTGTCGGAGCAAACTCGCCAAACTTGTGTCCAACCATATTTTCGGAAACAGAAACAGGAATAAATTTTTTCCCGTTGTGTACCCCGAACGTTACCCCAACGAACTGTGGAATTATTGTCGAACGTCTTGACCAAGTTTTTACAACATCAGAACGACCAGAAGTCTTAACAACTTCCGCTTTCTTCAACAGATAGCGATCAAAAAACGGACCTTTCCAAACTGACCTAGGCATCAAACTCAAACTCCTCACTTACGCTTTGAAATTATATAACGATTCGTACGTTTATTTCTACGAGTTTTTTTGCCTTTCGTAGAAATTCCCCATGGGGTAACCGGATGACGACCACCAGCAGTTTTTCCTTCACCACCTCCATGCGGGTGATCAACTGGGTTCATAGCAACGCCACGAACACAAGGTCTTTTTCCCAACCAACGACTACGCCCAGCTTTACCATAAGCTCTGTTCTGATGATCTGGATTAGAGACAACACCAACTGTAGCAGAGCACAAACCATTCACCAAACGTTGTTCACCAGAAGGCAAACGCAAAATAACGTTTACACCATCACGTCCAACCAATTGCACAGACGAGCCAGCGGAGCGAGCCAATTGGGCCCCCTTTCCTATCTTCAATTCGACGTTATGAACAACGGTACCAACTGGGATATTTTTCAACAACATTGTGTTACCAGGTTTCACGTCAGTCTTTTCAGACGAAACAACCTTATCCCCAACTCTCAACTTCTGAGGAGCAATGATATAACGCAATTCACCATCAGTATATTTTATAAGAGCGATGAACGCACTACGATTTGGGTCATATTCGATGCGTTCAACAACACCTTCAACGTTCTTTTTATTTCGAAGAAAATCAACGACACGCAAGCGCTGCTTGTGTCCCCCTCCCCTATTCCAGACCGTAACATGACCGTGATTATTTCGACCTGCACGATCAAGTTTCTTACTGGTCAGTTTTTTAACGGGCGCCCCCTTCCAAATTTCGGAGCGATCGATATTAACCAATTGCCTTTGTGAGGTTGTAATTGACTTATACTGTTTTAATGACATATCACACTCCCACGCCCAATTCTATTTTGTTGCCATTTTTCAATTTAACAACCGCTTTCTTGAAATCAGAACGCTTGCCTAATCTACCGCGAAAGACTTTACGCTTTCCTTTGCAAATGCAAGTGTTGACGAAATCAACCTCAACATCAAAAACGCGTTCCACAGCACCTTTCACATCAGTTTTCGTGGCGTTCTTATCAACGACGAAGACGTACGCATTCGACTTTTCCAAAACCATTGTTGACTTTTCAGTCATAACCGGACGACGGATAATATCATAATCTCTGGAAGTCGCAGCTATTTTACCACTCACAATAACCTCCCTTCCAAAGCACGCATAGCATCAGCGGTAACAATCAATTTATCCTTACGGATAATATCATACACGTTTGCACCGATTTGTGGAAGAAAATCATACCCGGCAACATTTGACATAGCAGACAGCATATTGTTGTCGTACTCCACATCGATAAACAGAGTGGAGCAAGCATCATTGAAACGTTGCAAGAAGTCTTTAGTTTTCATTCGTTCAGAAAATTTCAAGTTATCAACAACCGTCAAGTTACCGTTTTTAACCTTTTCTGAAAGAGCCATTCGAAGACCGAGTTTACGAACTTTCTTTTGCAAATCATATTCATGGCTTCTAACGACAGACCCGAAAACAACGCCACCGTGTCTAAACTGCACAGCTTTTTTGGAGCCATGACGGGCACCACCTGATCCCTTCTGGCGAACAAATTTACGCGTAGAACCGTGAACGTCAGATTTACCCTTTACGCTATGCGTACCAGCACGACGTCTAGCCAATTGCCACAAAACGACTCGAGAAATTATATCTCTTCGAGGCAGCGCACCAAAAACCAGATCCGAGAGCTCGATTTCTCCGGAAATTTTATTTTGGCTATCCAATATATCAAACTTCATTTTCCCGAACCTACCACTAGCTAGCCTTTTTTACGGCATCTCTGATAAACACAACCCCCTGTTTTGCACCAGGGACAGAGCCATGAACCAAAATAATTCCCTTATCCTTGTCGACCGAGTGTATCTTTAAATTTAACACTGTAACTTTAGCACTCCCGAGATGCCCAGCCATACGTTTTCCTTTGAAAACACGTCCCGGCAAGGTACGATTTCCCGTTGATCCATGGGAGCGATGACTAATGGAAACACCATGCGTTGCACGCAAGCCACCAAAGCCATGGCGTTTCATTGCTCCAGCAAATCCCTTTCCCTTTGTCACGCCAGAAACATCGATAAACTGATCAGCAGTGAAATGAGACGCATCTAGTACATCGCCGATATTATACGTCGACGGATCACTCACACGAAACTCTTTCAAAATCCGAAACAACTTTGACCCAGATTTCTTAAAAGCCTCAGCCTGTGGCTTATTGATGTGTCGTTCATTGCCTTCATTTGTTCCCAATTGGACGGCATCATAACCATCTTTTTCTTTTGTCCTAAGAGAAACAACTGTGCACTGATCAACCTTTAAAACGGTAACCGGAATTTGCACACCATTGTCGTCAAACAACTGAGTCATACCAAGTTTTTCGGCAATCAACCCTACTCTCATCTTAACAACACCTTACAATTTTACTTCGACATCAACACCAGCAGCCAACTCAAGTTTCATCAAAGCATCGACCGTCTGAGGCAACCAATTTTTTATATCAAGTACCCGCTTATGTGTCCGAATTTCGAACTGTTCACGAGACTCCTTATCAATGTGAGGCGAACGGTTAACAGTAAACCGCTCGATACGCATTGGAAGAGGAATAGGTCCGATAACCTCAGCACCAGTCCTTTTCGCGACGTTCACGATTTCTTTAACCGATTGATCAAGTAATCTGTGATCGTACGCTTTCAACCTAATTCTAATACTACGATTATCCATAAAACCAATTCCTCTTTCTAGTGATGCATCATTTAATTATCTTAGAGACGACGCCAGCCCCAACAGTTCGTCCACCTTCACGGATAGCAAAACGAAGATTTTCTTCCATAGCGATAGGAGCAATGAGTTCAACTTTCATTTTGATATTATCGCCTGGCATAACCATCTCAACACCATCAGGTAAACTCACCGTACCCGTAACATCTGTCGTACGGAAATAAAACTGAGGTCGGTAATTTGCAAAGAACGGGGTATGACGACCACCTTCTTCCTTGGTCAGAACATACACTTCAGCCTCGAATTCCGTATGCGGAGTAATTGTGCCAGGGGCTGCTAAAACTTGTCCACGCTCAACTTCCTCACGTTTTGTACCACGAAGCAAAGTACCGATGTTATCACCAGCTTCACCTTGATCAAGCAACTTGCGGAACATTTCAACACCGGTAATGGTTGTCTTCTGAGTTGGTTTAATACCGACAATTTCGACTTCATCACCAACTTTAACAATTCCACGTTCGACACGTCCCGTAACAACCGTACCGCGACCAGAAATAGAGAAGACATCTTCGATAGGAAGCAAAAATGGCTTATCGATTGCTCTCTGAGGTTGAGGAATATAGCTATCAATAGCCTCCATCAATTTCATAATAGAATCTTCGCCGAGCTCCTTATCTCTATCTTCCAGAGCAGCCAGAGCAGAACCTCTAATGATAGGCACATCGTTGCCAGGGAAGTTATAAGAGGTTAAAAGATCTCTCACTTCCATTTCAACCAGGTCAACCAACTCAGGATCATCGACCAAATCCATTTTATTGAGATAGACAATCAACGCAGGAACACCGACCTGACGAGCCAACAAAACATGTTCCCTTGTTTGAGGTTTTGGTCCATCTGCAGCAGATACAACCAAAATCGCACCGTCCATCTGAGCAGCACCAGTAATCATATTCTTAACATAGTCAGCATGTCCTGGACAGTCGACGTGTGCATAGTGGCGTTTATCAGTCTCATACTCAACATGAGCGGTTGAGATGGTTATACCTCTAGCACGTTCCTCAGGCGCACCATCAATCTGATCGTATGCTCTAGCTTCCGCCTTGCCCTGTTTTGCCAAGACACTTGTAATAGCGGCGGTCAACGTCGTCTTTCCATGATCGACGTGCCCAATTGTTCCAATATTACAGTGGGGTTTTAATCTCTCAAATTTTTCCTTTGCCATTTTTTACTCCAACAAACTCCAAACCAACAACTCCTGCCATTTTACGACATCTTGCTTCTGATTTCATCAGATATTTGCTGAGGCACCTGATCGTAATGATCAAATGTCATAGTGAACTGAGCGCGACCTTGGCTCATCGACCGCAAAACATTGACGTAACCAAACATATTTGCCAACGGCACCATACCTGAAATTTCACGAGCATTCCCTCGTTGATCCATACCAGAGACCTGCCCCCGACGGCTATTCAAATCACCGATGATATCCCCCATATATTCCTCTGGGGTAACAACATCAACCTTCATAATCGGCTCAAGCAATTTTGGGGCACACTTTGCAATACCTTCGCGAAAGGCAGCGCGGGCAGCGATTTCGAATGCAAGAACACTAGAGTCGACGTCATGGTAAGCACCATCAATCAATGTCGCCTTGAAATCAATCACTGGAAACCCCGCAACGACACCGGTTCCCATAGCCGATTGCAATCCTTTAATAACTCCCGGGATATACTCCTTCGGCACAACGCCGCCAACGATTTTGTTATCAAAAACAAAACCAGTCCCAGGCTCAAGCGGCTCAAAAACTATTTTGACGCGAGCAAACTGACCAGCACCTCCAGACTGTTTTTTGTGAGTGTAATCAATTTCCCCCTGCTTGGTAATTGTCTCACGATAGGCAACCTGAGGGGCACCAACTTTCGCATCAACCTTGTATTCTCTCTTTAGGATATCAACTTTGATCTCCAAGTGAAGTTCACCCATACCTTTGATTATGGTTTGCCCGTTTTCATTATCAGAAGAAACTTTAAAGGATGGATCCTCAGCGACCATACGAGAGAGAGCAACGCCCATTTTTTCCTGATCCGCCTTTGTACTAGGTTCAATCGCAACCTCGATAACTGGATCAGGAAATTCCATTTTTTCCAAAATAACTGGTTTTGTCGGTGAGCAAAGTGTTTCACCTGTCGTCGTATATTTCAGCCCACAAAGTGCGACTATATCACCAGCAGCAGCGTGTTTTATATCTTCTCGGTTATTCGCGTGCATCAAAAGCATACGCCCAATGCGTTCCTGCTTATCTTTCACGGAATTTAAGACGGAACTTCCAGATTCCAGAATTCCAGAATATACACGGAAGAACGTGATACTACCAACAAACGGATCCGTCATAATTTTGAAAGCCAAGCCAGCCAGCGGTTCAGCATCATCCGGTTTTCTAACTGCATCTGCACCATCGGGAGTGGTGCACTGTATTTCCCCTATGTCAAGAGGAGATGGAAGGTAATCGACAACGGCATCTAACAGAGGCTGTATACCTTTGTTTTTGAAAGCCGTACCACAAAGAACAGGAACGAACAAACCTTTTATTGTACCTTTGCGTATGCAGCTTTTTACGAGATCGAGGCAAATTTTTTTACCTTCAAGATAAGCTTCCATTGCGGTATCATCAGTCTCGACAATAACATCGAGCATCTTTTGATGATACTCTTCAGCCTGTGCCTGCAACTCTGCTGGAATATCCGTAACATCATAGTGTGCGCCGAGATCTTCGTTATGCCAGATGTACGCCTTCATAGCGACGATATCGACTATCCCCTTGAAATCACTTTCAGCACCGATAGGTAACGCAAGAGCAACCGGCTTTGCCCCCAGTCTATCAACAATCATATCGAGGCAACGGAAAAAATTTGCCCCCATACGATCAAGTTTGTTGACAAAACAAATCCGCGGGACGTGATATTTGTCAGCCTGACGCCAAACCGTCTCTGACTGTGGCTCAACACCAGCAACACCGTCAAAAACCGTAATAGCGCCATCAAGTACGCGCAAACTGCGCTCGACTTCGACAGTAAAATCAACGTGTCCCGGGGTATCTATTATGTTGATGCGATGATCTTTCCAGAAGCAGGTGGTAGCAGCGGAGGTAATTGTTATTCCGCGCTCTTGTTCCTGCTCCATCCAGTCCATCGTGGCACCACCCTCATGCACTTCGCCGATCTTGTAGGATTTTCCGGTATAAAAAAGGATTCGCTCAGTGGTTGTTGTTTTTCCAGCATCGATGTGTGCCATGATACCGATGTTTCTGTATTTTTCAATAGGTGTCGTCCGAGCCATACCCTACTCTCCTCACCACCTATAGTGGGCAAAAGCCCTGTTAGCCTCTGCCATCTTATGCGTATCATCACGTTTTTTGACAGCAGCCCCCTTCCCTGCTGCAGCATCCAGAAATTCAGCAGCCAGACGCTCTTCCATCGTTTTTTCAGAGCGTTTTCTAGCAGCATCGATCAACCAGCGAATAGACAGAGCTTGTGCACGTCCCGGAGCAACTTCGGTTGGAACCTGGTATGTTGCACCACCAACACGACGAGACCGAACTTCCAAGACAGGACGCACATTCGCCAAAGCTTCAGAGAAGAGATCGAGACAGCTTTTACCGTCCTTGCCGTGAATTCTATCAAATGCACCATACAATATACGTTCAGAAACAGACTTCTTGCCGTCGTACATCATACAGTTCATAAACTTCGTAACGACCGCATCTCCGTATTTTGGATCTTTCAGTACCTCACGTTTTTCTGCAGCTCTACGTCTCGCCATTACCCAACACCTTCAACAAAAAATCACTTTGGCTTTTTGGCGCCGTATCTTGAACGCGCCTGTTTCCTATCTTTCACACCCTGTGTATCCAACGTACCTCTTATGATATGATAACGAACGCCCGGCAAGTCTTTGACACGACCACCTCTAATCATAACAACCGAGTGTTCTTGCAAGCTGTGCCCTTCTCCCGGGATATATCCTGTAACCTCAAAACCATTCGTCAAACGAATACGAGCAACTTTCCGCATAGCCGAGTTTGGCTTTTTCGGAGTCGTTGTAAAAACGCGAGAACAAACCCCACGCTTTTGCGGGCACCCCTCCATCGCCGGCACCTTGTTTCTCGCAATCCTCGATCTACGAGGGTATTTTATTAACTGGTTTATTGTAGGCATTATCCCTTCAAAACAAAATCTTATAGCGGCACAACACCACCTACAGGTCTCATACTATCACGAGCCGTTTGACACGGTCAACACAAAAAATCTCGGGGAATGAGAAAAAGCATTTTTCACAGGGGCGCGACAACATCACTTCGTCCGAAACGCATCCAAGGAGATAACCTTGCCGGCAGTCTTTGCGGCAATTTGATCACCCTCCCCTTTCTGTGGTTTTGGATGAACCTCTGCGAAGTTTGGAGTAAAGTCCAGGGTAAAATCTTCCGATGGATCGCTAACTGAAACAAGCGATGCAAACGGTACATAAAGTGTCTCATCCGAATGTTCGAATGCAAGACTTACCGAAAAACCAAAGTCGTCAACAACCAAATCCCAGAATTCATACTGCAGGACTATGGTCATCTCGTCGCCGAAATCTTCACGCAGCAGATCGGATACCACAACATCCGGGTGCCCAAGGGCGAAGGTTATGTATATCTGCTGCTTGCGGAATAGTCCTTCAACCGCAATCTGTTTCAGTATTTCCTTGACAACCGATATGGACGCATTTCGCACCAAAAGTCCATAATCCAACTTTTTCACCACCGACAACTCCTTAGACAACCCAAAACGGGGGAATTCTGTTGCTCGGCTCCCCCAGACCGCACAAGTCTACCACTCAATCAAGAGTGGCAAGCGCAAATGTCGCTTGAAATCCCATCACGGGCAGATCAAGCAGCTTTCGCGACAGCGTCCTTTCTGTTAAGGTTCGCGACTTTTTTGCCTTTTCTATTACGATTGGCATTTATAAAAAACAGCCCAATAACGACGGTACTATGCCGAGTGAAAAATCTGCCTTTAATGAATCATGTCGAACCTATTTCGCCCCCATAAATGGTGGAGGCGCAGGGTACCGCCCCCTGGTCCACAAAGCCTATTGCGCAAACCGTTTATCACCATAGTCGCACGCAGCGACATATTTATGGTAGCACGAATATAGCGGGAGGGGCAATGAGTATGCTACAATGGAAGAACAGTTATATCGTTTCTTCGGGGAGACCTTTGATTATGTTTCGTCGCTTTAAATTGTTTCTGCTTGTGATGTTTTGCTTTTCTCCAGACGCGCTTCATGCGAGAGAAAGAGAAATAAACACATTGCAAGATTTCAAGTATTTGGTGCAGATGGAAGATTGGCGAGCACACCTGAGCTGGGTGCGGTCAATATATGACACACCTAAGTGGGTCAAAAGGACAAATGGAAAATTCGAAGACTCCTTGGTCGATTATATTCCATCAAAAATTGCTGAACTTGCAACCGGAACCGGCGTTTTCAAGGAGCTTGCCGCAGATTACAAAGGTGAAAAACCGGAATATTTCACGTTTTCGGACAAATTTGAAGGTTTTTCTGGTGCGAATTGGAATGCTTTTGTTTGCCTCAACCTCCTCTCTGCACTTTATCTAGAACAGTACAAGTATGAGTACGAGGATTATGCACAAAAAGATGAAGAGGTCAAGTGGCGGGAGAATGGGATAGAAATAGTCGGAAGACGGCTAAAAGATAAGCTAGGGAACAAATATAACACACAACTTGATGACGCCGTGTCCGATATATCCATATATGCGAAGGCATTACATCTCTATGATTATATATACAATATGGTGGAATTCAGAGACAAAGAGCAAGACGACACTAGTCTATCACCAAATTCAAGCTACTGTTATTTTAATGAGAAAGATAAGTCAGGTGATTTTGAAATCAGAGATGCAATGATTAGTTATGGTAAGAAAAAGGGATGCGAAAAAATTTACGGAAAGGTAATGAATGGAAAATTCACGGGATACTCTGTCTATAATGATGAAATATCTACCTTTGCCCTGGGAAAGAACAAAGAGGAGAGTGCCGAGCTTCTCGATTTAGATATGCCTATTATAACGATTGATCGCGATATGAGATGCATCCCACTTAATTCCTCTGAGGTTCTACAAGGGAATGAAATTTCTGTTGAAGAAGACGAGGAAGATGAGCGCGAAATAAAAACGAGTTTGAACGAAAGTCTACAAAAACGTTCAATTGATGACGAAGATGAAAAAATTGAACTTGATGAAGAAGATTCGGGCTACAAACGTAAAAAGATTTGGAAAGAGTTGTTCTCGGATCAACTTCAGGAAAACTCGCTAAATAGACGCCACATTAGTGCTGACTATAAAGATGCTTTTCTGCAACTCTTTTGCAACATATTCGAAAACATCGAATATGGGGAAAAGGTAAATGATGAAAGTTTTTACCAATGTATAAGCGACGACGTTCCTGATCTTGTAGGCAAAGTTTGTGAGAGTAAAGCCAAGTGTATAAAAGATGAGTTGTTAATTAAAATAAAATATCTATATGGACTGTTAGATGGGAAGGAGAATGATCAAAAGAAAATTAAAGACCTATTGAAAGATATACCGAATGACCCAAACCTAGATGAACCTATAGGTGGCTTCAACAACTTTAAGTTGAAAGCTATTGGGGCGCTAGAGGGACTAAAGAAGCTGAACCAAGAAAAGTTGTTTGTGGACGATGGGGATGCAATCGCAGACATAAATGATGCCCTTGACAAGACAAAGGATAAATTGTCCTCGATAAACCTGCCTGCAACTCTCCCAGCTTTTGCTTCTGACTTAGCACAAAATAAAAAGGACATAAGGGTTATATTGGAATTGTTGAATTCAGCCGATGGTACAGAGATCGCACAGGTTTTGATGGACTATCTATCTAGGGTCGAAAGAATTCATCGATGCGAAAAATGCAAAAAAGAAAACAAAACGGAAGAAGATACGTTCGTGTTGCCGGTGCCAACAAGACATGAAACCATACAAGAGTGTATTTCTGTCGCTGACACGATTTACAATCGGCCTATTTGCCTTGCCTGCAAATCTGAGCAGGAATGCACCACCAAATTTCTAAATTTGCCTAAGATGTTGCTGGTTAGATTGGGCAGAAATAAGCCAGATCAGAAGCTTCGGGAGGGTTTTTATAAGGAGAAGCTGTTTCTGTCGGATAAAAATGGCGAAAAAGAATATAATCTCGCCGCCGTTATTAGAACGCAACCCGACAATAATAAGTTGTATGACATTAGGGTCAAAAACTCAGATGGTAAGTGGCACAACATCAGTTCTTCGGGAAATGTGTCGCAAAGCAATTTCGCATTTGACGAAAATGCATACCTGTTGTTTTATGACCAGGTAGACTAGGAAAAGCGGGGGGATATGAAGCGCCCCCGCTGATTTTGTTTGAGAATTTGGAAGGAGGTTTGCCTGGCATTTTAGGCGGGGTTGGTGAAAATAAAGCTTCCTGGCTAGCTCGGAAATGGAGAAAGATCTGCTGGAAAACGGTATTAAAAAGGGAGTGATTATACTGAAATACGCGTGTGGCTTAGGGGGTTCTTGATGACACGAAGTTGAGAGGGAATTGATAACGGATCTACCTTTTTTGTATTTTTTTGCTTGTTGTTTTTCTTTTTGTGCCCGTGTTGTTTCATTATTCTTTTTCTACTTTACGTAAGCAGCACCTAGATTACGGAAGGAGTAAAGTGCCCCCAGTGTTGTTTTTGAGGGGAAAATTATCTCGACCTATTTGCCATCCCACCAATGCCATGCCCGATTGTGGAAAACTTGGCTGTATGATAGACTGGCGGACGGAGAGATGCCAGAGCGGTCGAATGGGGCGGTCTCGAAAACCGTTGTACGATTGTTCGTACCGGGGGTTCGAATCCCCCTCTCTCCGCCATAGTGTTCCAGAGAGGTTGGAATGTTTATGACAAATATTGAAGTTTTAGCTCATAGGGGCTATTGGGAAAAAGAAGAAGAAAATACAAAAGTTGCTTTTGAAAGAGCTTTGGGTAATAATTTTGGCATAGAAACAGACTTGAGAGACATTTGCGGAGAAATTACTATTTCTCATAATATGCCAAAAGGCTACGAGATGAGTTTTGAAGAAGTTTTACGACTACTTGCTGGTAGAAATCTACCTATAGCTCGCAACATTAAAGCTGATGGACAAGCGGATGAAATAAAAATAGCTTACAAACTTTAACTGTGTTTTGATTATAAAAACTGTAAAATCATTTGGGATACACATGTATCAGAACCGCGTCTTCAATTTCATACTAACGAAGGTTAAAGAGCGCCTATGAATATAGATATGAGAAAATTGGTACATAGCGATTGAATTATGCTACAAGGCAAAGTCAAATTATTTTTCCAAAAGGCAGGACGCATTATACTGACTTGCCTTTTCGCGTGCCGTCAAGCCACGCTGCGCCTATCGGCTTGCTTTCCGGGCTACGCCCTTCAAGCTTGACTGCCGCTCGGCAAATCAGATACCTTTTCTCGTCCCTTTTGGAAAAAAACAATAACCAGCACCAAACCTTGCCCCACCATACCCTTCCTGAAGT
>JAFUUW010000102.1 GCA_017471265.1 Alphaproteobacteria bacterium | reverse complement strand
GCCCCAGAAGAAATACGCCGACAGATATTGACGGGATGCCCAAACGCTATCGAAATTGGCAACCGCCGAGAGGCTATAATTCGCGCGATGTCATTGATACAGCCCGGCGATTTCGTCGTGATTGCGGGAAAGGGACACGAGAACTACCAAATATACGGTAACGAAATTACCCACTTCAGCGACCGTGAAGAGATATCGGAAGCCCAGGCAAAAATGTCGGTGTAAGGTGGCGACTTTCTGGATGGACGTTTCTGAAATAGTGAACCTAGGAACTTGAGTAGCTTTCGTTGCAGATGCGGGCTTTTAATCCCCCTGCGTATCACAAAAAGACAGCGGATTTGCGGTATTACAGAAAACGCCGTAATTGCTGTACCTCAAGATGGCTACACGATCTCCTATGAAGCATACGCACTGTCTAGCAGCTTTGGTTGCCCTAAAACCGGAAAGGGTAAATACTATGCCATCGTGGTAGCATATGGGGAAATGCTCAGTCGAATGATGAAATGCGTCAAATCATATTAAAAACTCTGGTTGTTACACTGGGCATAATTACCTCAGCGGTCGCCGCTTCGCACATTTCGCGGCTTAAGGAACTCGATGTTGAGATGATAGCCCCATCAAGCGGAGTAGATCCCTCTTTGCTTAAGAAACTTGGGAAAAAGTGCGAGCTTCCGACCGGCTCCTCCGAGGCGCAAGTTTTCACAAATCAACTGAACAAGTTTAAACTCCTGGATAAAGCTCTCAAGTCGAATAAGAAAATTTTATGGGCATTTCGCGGAGGATATGGCGTCGATAAACTTATGCCGCAAGTGTATAGCTCTGATTATTCGCAAACGAAGAAAAAGATAATCATCGGATACAGCGATATTACCCCGCTCCTTGTCCACTTCTCGCAAAAGTACAACTGGATTGCGATAAGTGCACCGATGCTTAAGGATTTCGCACTGGGGAACAAATCGAAGACGTCGTATGCCGCCATTCTGAATTTTCTAAACGGGAATACGAAGAGCTTCAGAATGTCCGACCTAAAGCCACTGAACGACAAGGCGAGAACTAGCGAAAATACAAGCGGACGCACAACTGGCGGCAACCTGACCTGCCTTGTCTCCACTATAGGGACACCCTGGCAGGTGAAAACTGCAGGACGAATACTTTTTCTTGAAGACACAGCTGTTGTGGGATACAGGCTCGACCGCCTGCTGATGCATATGCAAAACGCCGGATTGTTTCGAGATGTTGCCGCAATAATCTTCGGTGATTTCGGCGCCGATGTGGCGAAGGTACTACGCACATTTGCCGCACGAGTTAACGTGCCGGTTTTCAAAAGCAGTAGCTTTGGACATGAGAATAATAATTTGCCATTCGGGTACGAATTTAACGCCACCATACACCACAGCAACAAAGACAACTTTCAAGTCGAGATGAGGACGTGGTAACGACGAATGATGACGCTTTTAGTAAAGTAATTTTTGCTTGATATTTTTTGGTAGGTGTCTGTATTTCCGCTGTTAAATCAGTGCCGGGAGATTAGGATGTTCAGCCTTTTATTGTTACCTTGTTATAGGTACTGACGCCATGCTGGGGACTTGACGACCGTGGATAATCCAAGCGGCAAGCAATTGTAATCCGGAACTTCTGGCACGGACTTCATTCTAAGCCGCACGCACACCGTAACAAAGCCAAAAAACTCCGCCGCGTACTGAGAGGAATTTTCCCTCAGTAGCAAATATGAGCGTAACACCCCCCTCTTCACGAAAAAATGTCAGGTACAAGGCTTGTACCTTGTACGATCGCATATCAGCAACAGCATTTCTTCACTCACGCCAGGTCTTTCGTAGATCCAATGCGTATCAAGAAAGCTGTCATCGCCCCGTATGCACAAAACCTCCATTCGAAGCGCCGTGTTGCGCAAAATTTTCAGCTCCCCATCTTAATCAGCGAAGCGCACAAACAACAACGCAACTCAAATTGTCTCATCAGAAAATCTTACGAAGTGCCGGCGTTTGGGCGAATTTAGTTATACAGAGGATACGATACACACCACACGAATGAACGGAGAAAATACTATGCAACATTCCCTTCTCCAAAAACAGAAGCCTACTAGACTCACCCCACTCACCTGCCATCCCTTGTCATCTTGGATCGCACATCAAAGAAACCACCTAGCCGAACAATTCAACTGCGTCGCTTTTTCCACAACTTTGCCGTGCCCCAAGGATATCCCGTATCCGTACGCATAACCCCCCAACACACACCTCCCTCAAATGCCGGAGCTTCGCAAGATACCCCGATCTATCAGCG
>JAFUUW010000101.1 GCA_017471265.1 Alphaproteobacteria bacterium | reverse complement strand
ATGCCAAGCTGCCAGCTTGGCATAATTGTCAAGCATAATACGTTTAATGTCTGCCCTTGTTTTATCTTTGTCTGAAAAATCCCTTACATCAACTCTATTTAAGTATTCTTCGATACTTTCGTCAAATCTACAATCTGAGTCGAAACAATCTTCCGCGGGATAATAAACTTTACCTACAATGTCATTTTCAATATTTTCCTGCATTAAAAATTTCTCGAGATCAATTTGCTCAGCTTCAGATACCTTTTTTAACCATCTGTCAAAAAATTCAATTTTTTCAACATACTTCTTGCAACTTTGCAGGTATCTATCCAACCTTCCATTGCTAGAGAAATGTTCGGTCTTTTTTATTAGATCAAGATCATCCGAACAAAACTGTTTTACCCAAGTTTGATCCGAAATCTTTTCATAATCTTCCAAATCCGCTCTGAGCTCAGAGACAACCTTGCCTAACCCGTAATTCAACTTCCAGCGGACATTTGTCTCGGCGGGTACAGAATAATCTTCTTGCAACGGTATGCACTTTCTGAAGTTCATACGAGTATCAAACAAGCACACAGCATCCTTCTGATCAGACCCGAAGAACGCACCATACCACCTACAATCGCAAACATAGCAAGGCACGACGTGCGATTTGTTGTTCAGATAAAATTCAACTTTTTTAGGTTCCCCAAGATGGTAGTATCGCTTCTTTATATTCGCGTTCCATTTTCTTTTACCAACCTTCACCTCCGTACCAATATCCACCGGCTTCGTAAACTCCACGTAGCCAAAATTCTCGAGGTAGTCGGACTTTTCATCTTTCCCTGCGCAGAAGTATCCCTGTACATTCGGGAAAGAACAACGCTGCGGCTTGGACGAGTTCCTATCAAATTGCACCAGATTTTCCCCATGACATTTCAGCAGCTCATCTATATATCTCTCCAACTGACAACCACGAAAGTATTTTTTGACATCGCAGACAGCAGCCTGCATAGCTTTTGAATGCCTAGCTTTGTTGAACTTTTCAGTCTTACCCAGCTGTGCCCCCGTGAATTCGATTAACTTGCCATACTTTCCACCAAGTATATTGTCCGAGAGCGTCTGCTTCTCCAATTCCGCCTTCAAGGCGTCAAGTTCAGGCGCGTTCTGCTCCAACAAAAACGCGTAATTGACCGTATTTCGCATCAGCAACGCATTCCAATTCGCCCCACTATAAGCATCGGCACTACACTTTGGAGCAAAATCATAAATCTCCGCCGAAATCTTGGATTGTCCCGTAACAGCATCATTAAAGACCTTCGGGATATAAGCCCAAATGGAATTGTCGAATTTTTTATTTCTGAGCCAACTGTCCTTTTCAGACCATTTAACTACAGTTGCTATGTGAGTCTTGTACGCCTCGTCTTGCGCAAACCTCAAGAACGCACTCGACTTTCCCCGCAAAGCCTTAGATGCATCATTTGAAACATCTACCGTCTTTGCAGACGAAACCTTGTTAGCCCCTTCCAGCGCAGATGCAGTTTTACTCGCAGGATCTACAACTGGGATGGTCGAGCCGGCTAGCCCCCCGAGAGAGATTGTACCTGAAGCGAAAGACGTCCCCAGCAACGTATACATAGCCAACGCAACAGTTCTCAAAATTTTAAACATTATGTCGATTTTCACAAAACCTCTTTACATCTTTCATTCTATCACAAAAATCCAATCACAACAAACTTTATTGCACTAACCAAACTTTTTGGACATAGCTGGTAAAAACTCTCTTTTTGTTGCAGAACTTATTAATTTCGCCGCGCTATTATATTTACCTGTGTAATAAATACCCTACCGGCTGGAAGCCGGTAGTTTTGAGTTATGCTTGGAAAGCGGATTAAAAGGGCAAACTCTCAGAACTCGGAAGTCCTAAAGTTGTCCTGCTTATGATGCACTTTTTTATTTCTCTATATACTTTTGTATCTCCTTTGCACTTATCTGTCCGAACGTTGCGATAAAATATCCCCTTGCCCAAAGATGTTGTTTCCGGTACCTTTCCTTAATCCGTGGATTTCTCCCCGTAGCATCCTGCTTTTAGGTACTGTACGACCTTCTATCTATATTGAGGGATGCGGAGATACCGAACCTAGCATGCGTACGTGAGCGAAATTCACATTTCCGCTTATTATATCTGCATAGTTGATAACACTCCTCTATAATATTTTTGTACAATCCCCATATACCTATATTTTACACAAATACTATATGCCGCACTGTATTACATACACTATGTAAACTTCTTTTGTGTACCGTACCTCGTGTTATACTAAAGTCCTCGCCTAAAGGTGAGGGGGCACTATACACGTTTTAGAAGTAAAACACATTACACCATTCAATTAAAGATATTTTTAAGCAAAACCAATAATTAAAAACATATAATTCCCCAAAGCTCTAGCAATTACGAATTATTATTTTTTTCAAAAGGGACGAGAAAAAGCGCCTGATTTGCCGAGCGGCAGTCAAGCTTGGCGGACGAAGTCCGAAAAGCAAGCCGGCAGGCGTAGCGTGGCTTGACAGCTGCGAAAAGGCAAATCAGTACAATGCGTCCCGCCTTTTGGAAAAAATAATTTCGCCAAAATCTAAGTAATTGACCTTGAACGCCGATATAAAATGTGATTACCTCTGTTTTTATTTACTAGTTTTGACCAATATATATATTTACCTTTTCACTTTATGTCCAGGAGTCTATACTGCAATGCCTCTGCAATGTGTACCTTCAATATATCTTCGGCGCTTTCCATATCCGCAATTGTACGAGCCACGCGCAAAATCTTATGGCAGCCGCGAGCAGACAAATCGGAATGCTCCACAGCCTTTTGGAAAAATGTTTTTGCCTCGGTATCCAATTTTGTTATTTCACCTAGATAACGTCCCTGCGCCTTCCCGTTCAGATACCAGCCATCCAAGCCATACTTCGTTGCGCGATTTTTCTGAAACAATATCGCGCTCTCGACCCTGCCTCGTATTTCATTCGAGCTTTCTCTTTCACCTTCCTCGAAAAGTTCCGTCATCTTCACATTGCTCACATAAATCACGATGTCGAACCTATCAAGAATTGGTCCAGAAATCTTGTTCCTATACTCCAATGCGCATTTTGGGGCCTTCGTACATTGCTTGCTCGCATCGCCGAAAAAGCCACACTTGCACGGATTCATCGCGGCTATAAGCTGGATATTCGCCGGGTATGTAATGTGCTCTTTCGCCCTTGATATGGTTATCTCGTTCGTTTCCAAAGGCTGACGCAAAGCTTCTATCGCAGAACGTTGAAACTCTGGAAATTCGTCAAGAAAAAGTATCCCGTTGTGAGCCAGCGATAGCTCACCAGGTTTCGCGTCCGCTCCTCCCCCCACGATAGAAATTAGAGACGCGGAATTGTGGGGAGCACGGTATGGCGGAAGATAAATTAGCCCCTCCTTCGGCAACATACCTGCGAGGCTATAGATGCAGGTTGTCTCAAGCGCCTCGGATGAAGAGAGGGGCGGGAGTATCGTGCGCATTCGCGAAGCCAACATAGATTTTCCCGAACCAGGAGGTCCTACCATAAGCACGTTATGTCCCCCGGACGCGGCGATCTCAAGCGCCCTCTTTGCAAACAACTGACCATACACATCACGCATGTCCACGCCAAAATCGAGTTCGAGCTTCCTAGATGAAACCTGAGACGGACTTAACTGAGACACGCCTTTAAGATGATTAAGCAGCGACAGTATGCTGGGAGCCGCGATTATGTTTTGATTTCCACTCCACACAGCTTCATTTTCACACGCCTTTGGACAAACCAACGCACAATCTTGCTCATTCGCCATCATAGCAGCACATATCGTGCCAGACACATACGCCAGACTGCCGTCAAGTCCAAGCTCACCTATAGAAACGCAATTCTCCAGTGTCGAAACATCCAGCGCATCCATAGCACCGAGTATAGCCAGAGCTATGGGGAGATCATAATGTGAACCAGCCTTTGGTATGTCCGCGGGAGCCATATTGACTACAACTTTTTTGCTTGGAAACCCGAGCCCTAAGTGAAAAAACGCCGAACGAATTCTCTCTTTCGCTTCTCCAACGGTTTTGTCAGGCAAACCAACTATGCAAAAGGAGCAGATACCAGGCGAAACCTGAGCCTCAACCGTTATCTCAGTCGGTTTCATTCCAACAAAAGCAACAGTCCTGACCTTGGATACCACGGCTTACGCAACGAAACAATCTCCCCATGACCAGGATAACATAAACACCCCTACATCCCAAATTTTGGGACAAAGTGAGGAGATGGATAAGCATTACAGAAATTCTCGTATATCAGCGCTTCAGTTGTATTTTGGGGGGCAAGATACGGGAAAAACGGAAAGCCATACGGTGAATGTGGAATGATTTTGGAGAAGGAGCAGATATTGGAGAGTTGCAAACTGCTCGGTGGACATACACCGCTCCTGGTTCCTCCTCATCTCTCGGTACCACCGCATCTAAAATATATAAAGGGGAAAAATAGAGGAAAACTGAAAGAAGAATTTCAGGGATTAAGAAAACGATACTTGGGGCAACATCTGTGGATGAGCGGATATTTTGTCGCAATGTCCAGACAAATAAGCGCAAAGGATGTACGAAAATATGTAGAAGCGCAAGAGGTACATCATAAGTACAATAACTTTAGGGTTTCCGAGTTCTAAGAGTCTACATTTTCAATTTGCTTCCTAAGCGTGAATTAGAATACATTCAACCATCTCATCGCACACATTCCCAGGATGTATACGAGCTGTATAGGCACAATTATAAGCCAGGCGATGCGGAACATCTGCTCCTGCGTACTTCGAGTGAGGAGCGCCCGCAAGGTGATTATGAGGCACACTATAAGGAATGTTCCGGCGAGCAAGAATACATGGCGGGCACCACATAATGTCGCGGTCAATGCGGAGATGAACAGTAAGTTGAGGTAATCCGAAAGGTATATCATCGCGAAAAGTATCCCTCCACATTCGACGTATGAGCCGCCGACAAGTTCCGACTCGGCTTCCGGAAAATCAAATGGCAGTCGATGTCCAGTCATCAGAAGTGTTGTAAAGAATGCGAAAAGCAGTGGTATGTCTATCCAGTCTGGACAAAAATCAGCAGGGTTCAAGCTATGTGCACGGAGTATAACGGCAGTTATCCCAAGCATAAGCGGTATATGTCCACCGAGAAGTTGGAAGTACGCGCGAGTGCCTCCGATAACTCCGAATTTTGATCTGGATGAAGTCCCGATCAAAACTTCAGCAAACACCATAACGCTATGACAAAGTATGATTAGCGGTAACCCGTATGCTGCGTCGGGAACAAGCGCCAACTGACAGAGAGAGGCGGCAAGCATAAGGATGACACCGAGTATCTCCTGTTTCGAATGTCCTGCGAACGGAGATCTCTTGAAAAACAATTTCAACGCATCAGCGAGCGGTTGCACCACCCCGTATACCCCACAGTGATCTGGCCCGACACGATGCTGTATGCGGGCAATGAGCTTGCGTTCCAGGAGCGATGTATAGGAAGCACAGATGACGCACCCAATGAAGTACGCGGCGATCTGCAGTGCAAATATCACCGCCTATTCGCCCCTACAGTAGGAGACCAAGCGGGATACGCAGCATCCGCTTTGGTTTTGATTATGCGTGTGTGGTATCCGGTTATATCGGTCGCGGCAATACACGTGCCAGCTCCTGGAGCAGCTTCCATTGAGTATGTCAGGTACCGTCCATTGGAAGACCAGCAAGGGGCTTCGACAAGGTATCCGCTCGTGATGAGGCGTTCGCCTGAGCCATCAGGTTTGATGACCCCGATGAAAAATTGCCTACCAACTTGCTTGGAAAAGGCTATCAAATCTCCACGAGGCGACCAGATCGGTTGAGAGTATTTGCCTTCGCCAGTGCTTACTCGCCGTGTGTTTGCACCATCAGCATCCATAACGTATATGGCCTCACGCCCCTGGCGGTTTGATGTAAAAACGATTTTTCGACCATCATCGGAAAAACAAGGAGAAGTGTCAATGCCACTGTGTTCTGTGAGTTGTGTCAATCGGCGTGTGGCAAAGTTGTATTTATAGATAGCAGATTTACCATCGATGATTATCGCGAGAACGGCATTTTCGCCATCGGGAGAAAAGCGTGGAGCATACGTCATCTGCACCGGATTGCCGTGGTTCTTCTTGATGAGCAGTCGCATAAGATCCTTCTCGATCATTAAGTATCGACGACCACTGTCCGCGTTCATAATATAAACATGAGCTGACTTTCCGAGCACATCCTGCTCGCGGTCGCTATACGATATATACGCGATATTCTTCGCATCAGCCGAATACCTCGGCGTCAGGACGAGTTCAGAACCATCGGTCAACTCCTCACGATTGAAGCCATCTTGATCAACGCGGACAAGCCTGGTTTTTCTTTTTGTGGGATCTTTGTTAAATGACGTTTCAACATATACAACTTTCGTGTTGAAATAGCCCTGTTCGCTCGTAACGCGCTCGTATATATAGTCCGCGATGATATGCGCGACCTTGCGGAGATTACGCCGTGAGCCTTCGATCTTCAATGACAACATCTTGTCTCCAGTAACAACGTCCAACAGTACGAAATCGACATCATAACCAGATATTTTTCCATACACCAGAAATCTGGCATTCAGGACATGCCAGTTTTTTATATTGGCGCCCTTTTCGCAAAGCGTCTGCTTTGTTTCAAGAAAGGTCGCAGGATCGATAGGAAGAAAAAGTCCGGACAGTTCAAGGTCGGAGCGGATTATATCTCCCATTTCATTGCCAACCTCGGAATCCTCCCCACCTTCACCGTAGAAATCGACAATCGCTATCGGATCAGGTGCAACCTGCCCACGATTTATCTCAATCTTCAGAGCAAACGCCTCTGAGAAAAACAGGCAGGCAATAACCACAACACGGGAGAAACAAACCATCTTCGCCCTATCGCAAAACCGCTAGAGAAATTATACCTCAAGCATATGGAGGCAGATGCGGTAGACGGTGCGGGAAAGCACCACGAGATTATATGGCGACAGTGAGAATTTTCTACTAGCTAGACGGTGAAATAATTTTGTGGGATTGCCCCCCCTCATTACGCTGTACCCATCATTACGCTGTACGCCGCAAATTTCAAAGCGATTTTGCTGCTGTAACTTCCTGGCGACATCAAACCGCCTTGAGGTTACTCAGCTAGTTCCCCTGCATTCGTGCAGTTTTCCATCGCGTTTTTGCCCTGTATTTTCTTTGCGTACATTAACCTCACGCATATGCCGCGTCAATCGCAATGCATCTTGCACCTAGCTCGTCTTGCTCCAGATTTAGTATTCGTCCACATATCTCCTTATTCTCTCAGCACGCAAACACTACCGCAGCGCGCCCCCACCAAAACCTGGTCACATACAAACGCCCAGCTGCCAATTCTCCCCCTGAAAGATTTGCGCAATCGAACCTATATAGTGTTACCGTCCATCTTTCTCACAAAATTCCACATTTTTTATGTCGAATGGAGGCGTGCACATTACAATAACATCCGCAAATTTTGCTCGACTGGTGTGCTTTTGCTCTGGTTCCATTACAAAAAAATCATGTTTCGAAAGCTTTACTGTTTCATTTTCAAATTCAATCGTACACTCACCTTCTAACACGAAAAAAGTTTCGTAAAATCCATGATTGATTTTCCAAGGATACTGATCATCACGAAAATGCACAACCGCACAATCGAGCGGAAACGGATTTTTCTCTCCACAATATTCAACTATCTTCATTCCGAAGGCTTCTTTCGTTTCTGTGTTTTCTTTAGAAAATTTCATATCGCAATATCTCCATTTTTTCACCACTTTCATTCACCGCAAAATGACTCTATACCTAATCTTTTGCGACAGAGCACACGCCCGAAGGACTTATCTCGCCTGCCCTTTATACCCCTGCAAATCCACGACTTTTGCTTTTTCAATTCAACTCGATTGTACCTTTCACCAATTTTCACCGTCAAAAAATGAAAAAGGATGTTAAGGACTGTACGTGGCTGACATAGGTGGAGTAAAGCGAGCAATCTGTTCATGTCTCAAGAAAAGCGGTAAGTGCAAAATAGCTAGGTGCAAGCATTAAATTATTGTTTTTCCAAAAGGAACGGTTGGAAAAATATTTGATTTGCAGAGCGGCAGTCAAGATTGTGTGGCAAATCCTGAAAAAACAAGCGTTAGCGCAGCGTGGCTTAACGGCACGCGGAAAGACAAATCAGTACAACGTATTCCGTTTTTTGGGAAAAATAATTTCTACTTCTACAAATTAACATAACAAAGCAAGAGCGCCGAATTATCAAACATAAGCATAAGAAGATGACAACGTGCCACATTGTCCCGGTAGACGTATCCATTTAGCCGCGAAGCTTGTATTTCCAGAACGTGGGAATGGTGAAAACCCTCGCCTTCAGGCGAATACTTTAATACAATGCGAGGCACGATATACAGAAGAAGTTTACATAGTGTATACGATACAAAATGCCACTAGTGTTCTGTGTAAAATATAAGTATAGAGCGTTATGCGGTGATATTACTGAAAGAGGTATAGAAGTGATAAGGGAGGTGTGTGCTGTCAACTACGTAGACCTAATAAATGTAAATCTTGATCATGTATATATACTGATTTCAGTGCCTCCGCATCTCTCAGAATATATAAAATGTAAAAGTAGCGGAAAACTGTAAGGAAATTTTAGACGATGTTGGAGGCGACCTCTGTGGGCAAGGGGATATTTTGTTGCAACGTCTGGGCAGATAAGTGCAAAGAAGGTGCAAAAATATATAGGAGCGCAAGAGACACATCATAAGCAGGATAACTTTAGGGGTTTGAGTTCTGAGAATTTACTCTTTTAATCCGCTTTCAAAGCGTTAACTAGAACCATCGACTTCCGACCGATAGGTTATCCTATTTGCCGATCACAGTTACGATACATCAAAAAAATAATAATCTTGCTTTATTAAAAAATTCAAGTTGTGTGATATCGTCGAAAGAGAACCGTAAAATTCAAAGTGGGGAGAACCCCAAAACGCATTAGGTCGTGGATGAGCTTGGTATGCCAATCATGGTTTTTGTTACAGAATGTATCAAGGCAGATTGTACATAGGTCATCAATCTTATCGAAAGATTAAAAGATAAATATTTGATTGTCAGTCGCGATTATGGTGCATCAAAAAATAATAACCTCACTCTATTAAAAAGATGCAAGTTATGATTCCGTTGAAAAAGAGCCGTAAAATTCAAAGAAATTACAATCAACAGTTGTATAAATATAGATAATTGATTAAAAATAGTTTTATGCTTTGAACAATGATACGATATCACTGTCGAATACTTGAAAAACGTTTCGTCTTTTCAAGCAACCAGTAATATTACCTGTATCTTTCTTTGATTTAACTTTTATAATTTTTGTATAGGCGACATCTAATGTCTCAATCAATGAAAAATACGCACATCCACATTTTGCGATCAACTGCTGTCGAAAGCTCTGGTTTTGCGCTCTTTTTTTCATATATATCCATAACCCACCCAATTTTGAAACCTTCATCCTCACAATCTGTTTTTGTTGCTTTGCCAATACCTGCGTGTTGGCAACTCTTATTTAACATTGTATAGTCAAATTTTTGTCCACAGCTATGACCTTACGGAGCTCGCAACCTTTACAAGCACAGTGCAACAGTGCATTTTTCATTTCCCGCTTAAATATTTTTTTGCCAATTATCAATTGTGATTTAATTTTTACCACAATACCTCTTTTCTAATTTTACCATATCTGTTTTTCAAATTTCTTTTTCCACACAAAATCCGCCACTTTCTAGTATCCGACCTTCACTTCGATGCTTCCCCATATCCGATACGCATCATACCACCGTTACCTTCTTATCTGTCGACCTGATCGTAGTATCGTACCCATGCTCCTTTATTCACGCAATGTAGCAGAGCAATCTTTGGAAACTGCGATAATAACTTTTTGCGATATATTCGAAATTTGCTGCTCTGACAACGTTCCGTCATCCGACTGTAAGGTCAATTCGAAAGCCAAAGCTTTGTTTTCTTCACCGAGTGATGCTGACTCGTACACATCAAAAATCGAAAAATTGCGAATTTCGGATATGCGAAGTTTTTTTATAGCATTCTGCACATCCGTAGCGGAAACCGTTTTTTTCATAACAAACGAAAAATCACGCATCACTGGCTGATATGGAGAAATAACAAGAGGCTTTTGGGCTCTGTGTTCAAAAAACTCTGGCACTTCATCAAGAAAAACCTCGGCACATACGATAGAACCACTTATACCTAGTGTCGAAAGAACACTTGGGTGAATTTCCCCAAACTGCGCGATTTTCGTTTCTTTTTGAAAAATATACGTCCCGCTTCTTCCAGGGTGGTAGTATACCGGCGATTCAAGCCTCATTCGGAAATTTATTCCCAACATATTTAAAATTTTCTCAACTATTTCTTTTGCATCAAACACCGAAAAGGTGCTCTGCTTTTGCCGCCAGTTCCTCGCAGTTCGATTTCCCGCCATAGTCAGGACAAGTGTATTGCGTTCCTTAATTTCACAGTTCTCGCGGCAAAAGCATTTTCCAATCTCGAACATCCGAGAATCCATTTGACTTTTGTTCTGCAAGTTCTTAACGGATTGCAGGTGCGAGACCACGATTGTCGGACGAAGGGTGGAAAACTCAGTAGTCGATGCTTCCTTCACTTTCACAAGTTCGGAGTTTGGGGCGAACAATGCAGCAGTTCTCCGATCCGTGAAAGAAAAGGTTTTTACTTCGAAGAAACCGCTATAAACCAAGGCATCAGAAATCTTTGACGAAACATACTCTCGACTATCCGGCATCCCATGGGAGAGGTGAACCTCCGGAATATCGTCATACCCCACAAGGCGAACGATTTCCTCAATTATGTCTTCCTCAATCACTAGGTCATGTCGCCAACTTGGCGTCTTCAACAAAATCTTGTCCGCATTCACAGATCTCACGCGTATTCCCAACTTTTCAAGGAGAGAAGGTGAATTCGAGAAATCTTCTCGTGAAAGTCCAGTAAGCGCCATAAATTTTTGCGAAGTAAGCTCTACATCATTGACATTTGACGGCGGCGTTCCGTACTTCCTGATACCCGATGCTTGGCAAACTCCCTGTTCACAGCTCTTGGAAATGAGCGCCGCCGCATACCGAATAGCAAAATCAAGACTTGCAGGATCAACGCCACGCTCAAACCTAGTTCTTGCGTCGCTAGTCAACTTGAGTTTCTGTCCAGCTTTTGCGATAGCAACTTTGTCATAATACGCACATTCTATCAAGATATCCCTTGAGTTCTCGGACACGCCAGACTCGACGCCCCCCATAATTCCAGCTACCGAAAGAGGAGCATCTTCTGCGGCCACAATCACGGCTTCCTCGGGGATATGCAAAGTCTTGCCTCCGAACGCCTCCAGCGTCTCACCAGCCTTCGAATTGCGCACTACCAACTTATTTGGGATCTTATCCAGATCAAACATGTGGAGTGGTTGACCTATGTCGAAACAAACGTAATTCGCAATATCAACTGGCATATAAATCAGATTTTGACCAATTGCCGAAAGTCGCCTGGCTATATAATCTGGAGTTTTTCCCGATACGTTCTTCATTGCCAGTGTAGAGAAATAGTCGCATTCCGCGGTCTGAATATCAACTTCAATCGGATTTTCTATATCCTCGGCAACATTTATATGCGGAAGATCCAGCAATTCACCCGCTCCGGCAGCAGCCAAATCACGAGCAATCCCGCGTACACTAAAGCAGTCCCCCCGGTTTGGCGTCAGGCTAACATCGAATATCACATCGTCCATACGCAACGCCGAGGCTAACTCCTCTCCAACAACGACGGTATCCGGAAGCTCCATTATCCCGTCGATGCCATCATCCGAAAGTGCCAACTCGTCAGTCGAACACATCATCCCTTGGCTCTCCACGCCACGGATCATTCCCTTCTTCAAATATTCACCGGACGCAGGAATAAGCGCACCTGGTAATGCGACTGCAACGAAAATACCGGCTCTTGCATTCTTTGCTCCGCAAACGATTTGCAGCTTAGACGAGCCGACGCTAACCCTGCACACCTGCAACCTGTCGGCGTCTGGGTGTTTTTCTGCCGCTTCAATGAAGCCTACAACAAAGCCATCAAATTTTTTCCTATTGTCGACAATGCCCTCAACTTCTATGCCGAGATTTGTGAGTTTTTCCGCTATCTCGTCATAAGACAGCTCAGTCTTCAAATGATCTTTCAGCCAATCAAACGTAAACTTCATCTCACAATCTCACAATCACTCGACCCCCGACATTTTAGCAGTAAATGTACATCCTGCTCTATCTTCAAAAACACCTAAGCGCACGCCACCTCCCCTTGTGTACTACATAGCCGGAGTTGCTTCATCCGCAACCAACGGAATGTCTGCAATGGCATCAGTTGCCTCTGGAGCTGATATCATCGGCACTTCTGCATCAGCGCTTTCGACGTCTATGCCTGGCGAGGTTACTGCGCTACCCAATGCCAACGATTGATCAATAGCTGGCATTTGGGGTGCTGCTGGTGCAGTCTGCAGAGTTGGAGCCGCCCCCAATGCTGAACCGTGCGCTGACTTTTGTGCAGTTGCCTTACGCTTCTTTGGTAAAGTTGGAGATTTATCGAATATAACGCCACTTTCATCAGCCCCCTGCAACAAATATTCCTTGCCAGGATTACTTGCTTTCCAAGCAGTTACCGCATTTTGAAAAGCCGCTTTGAGAGACGCTACCCCTGCATCCGTAACTTTTGTCCCTGTCAGGTGTACGCAAACCAAATGACCAACTCCCGAAGCTTCCAGAGAAGCAGTTATTTTCGCGACGGCGGCATCCGTAACCCCAGTATTCGAAAGATTCAGGCTGTAGGTATCCGTCAGAGGAATAACGTCCAAAACGCTATCACCGATGGTCGCGTTATCCGACAAATTCCATAGAACGAGCTTCTTTGCCTTCTGAAACTCAGCAGCCCACTTCGCAACAAATTCAGATGTAACCCCCGTTTTTGACAAATTAACATACAGGTTTGGCGAATTGCTGCCAAACGATTTTGTACTCACTAGAGTTTGATAGTAGCTTGTCATAGCTGAATCACCATTTTGGACAAAATCGGATGTATTGCTGAAATCAATAGAAACGGTCTTTTCCTTCAACATTTTTTCCAGAGCCTGCTCACAGGTTCTTGTTTTATTGTCAGATATTTTAAACAATTTTAAAACTTTGTCCCAAAGCGATGATTTAGCCTTCTTTGTGGTATTTGCCGAAACAGAAGGGTTCGCGGCTTGACTTGCTCCGAGCAAAGTGTTCCCCGTCGTTGACGTTGTGGTACCAAGCGATGCCGATGCTTCTTCAGATTGCGACAAAACATCTAGATCTGTAGTTTCATTTCCCGCTAACGCCACCTCTGTCGATGCGATATCCCCCTGCTCTCCTGTCGTTGCAGCCTCAATATTTACCTCTGGAACAGCCGGTGTTTCCGGAGCTACAGCCACATCTTCAGCAATTTCTGTTTCAACATTCAAACTGTTGTCGGAAATTTCACCGGCATTTGCAAAAAAGGCTTCCAGACAAAATGCTCCCACAATAATGTATATTTTCCGTTCCATGTTGTATTCCCTCCTTCATTCGACGGAACTTTTACTTTTACGATCTCAGGTTACAACGAAAAAGTTAACATTTCGTTAACGAAAGGAAAATTTTTATTACGTCTCGATGACATATTGTATTTACTTTGGAAATTTTTGTGTTATCCTGAGGGTAGAGGATTGAGTTTGTGATGTAAGATGAAATTTGTTCGACTCGCAGTATACACGGTTATAGTCTTCGGCGTGATAGTCTCGTGGGAGTATTGTCGCGATGGTTTTCTGGGCAGTTTGGTTGATTTAAATGTCTCTGCCAGAAAAGGGACTTCAGAAAATGCGGTAAAACAAGAAGCTCCGGACAATACGAAGTCGGCGCAAGAAGTGAGCGCCTCAGCAAAGACTGATGAAGGCAATGCAAATGCTCAGCGAGCGCAGAGGGAAGAGAAAGTCGTAAACGCTGGTGTTTCAGATGCGTTGGGACTCAATTTTGAGAAGGGATTTGAAAACATCGCTAAGAATGCAATGCATTCGGTTGTGAATGTTGCAACTATGCAACTCATTGAATCTGGCGATCGTTTCGATATTCCGGATATATTTCACGGCAGTCCGTTTGATGATTTTTTTAAAGATTTTTTTGATTTTCCACAGAAGAAACGTAAACCGCGTAAGGCAAATACTCTGGGATCTGGCTTTATAATTCAGGTTGACAAGGATTTCGCATACGTCGTTACGAATAACCATGTCGTTGAAAAAGCCAAAAAAGTCGTTGTTTTCCTTTCTGACAAAACTGAATTACCGGCTGAGATACACGCAACCGATCCTCGTACTGATGTCGCGGTGTTATCTGTCTCTTTGAAGGGCTTGGATTTCGATAAAAGCAAACTTATCCCGATGAAATGGGGAAATTCCGACAAACTCAATGAAGGGAATTTCGTCGTAGCAATAGGCAATCCGTTTGGTTTGGGAAGTACGGTTACCCACGGTATTGTGTCTGCGAAGGGACGAAACATTTCTATGGGAAAATCGTCGTATAGCTTGGCGGATGACTTTATTCAACACAGCGCGCCGATCAATATGGGAAACTCTGGGGGCGCACTGCTTAACGTTCATGGTGAGGTTATAGGCATCAACACCGCCATATTTTCAACAAGTGGCGGAAATATAGGAATTGGCTTCGCGATACCTTCGAATTTGGCGAAAATGACAGTTGATCAACTTATCAAGCACAAGAGGACGTTCCGTGGTTGGCTTGGCGCCGAGGTTCATCCGGTTACTGCAAAGCAGGCGGAAAGTGTGGGGTTGATCGATAAAAGTCCTCTCGATTCGTCTAAAGTTTATGGTGCTTATGTTGCGAGGGTTGTGCCTGAGGGGCCAGCTGAAAAATCTGGCATTAAAGTCGGTGATATGATCATTGAATTCAATGGAAAGAAAATTTCCGAGACGTGTAGCCTGCAAATGGCTGTTGGTACGGCGGAGATCGGCAAGTTGGTTAAGGTTAAGGTGTGGCGACAAAAGGATAATGAAAAATGGGGAGCTGTTGAAGTCAAAGTGAAAATCGGCGATTTTGAAAATGCGATGAAGAATGGTGAGATTGACACTGACGATGGCAAGAAGTCCGATAAGGAAAAGAACGAGACGGAAGCTACAATCGATACATTGGGTGTTACAGTTTCGGCTGTGCCTGCTCAGCGCAAATCGGATTACCCTGAAAGCGTCAAGGTTGTAGTAACTAAAGTCGATGACGAAAAGGGAACTTCGTTCTATGGTTCGGTATTTATGCCAGGAGATGGCTTTATTTCTGCAAATAACAAGAAGGTTACTAGCGTTTCGCAGTTCAAGAAAATTATGAAGGATGTTGAAAAGGATAAGAAAAATAGAAATCGTCCAGTGCCATTTGTGATTGTTCGAGACGGCTTCCAGATGATGATTGCAACCACGCTGGATTTTTCGGAGAGTGCTGAAAAGAAGAAATCGGATGGATAGCTCCATTTTTTGAGCGTTATGTTTGCCCAAAAACTTGAAGGAGTGTCGCTAGGCCTCCTTCCATTTTGCGATTTTACCGCTGAGAACGCAGTTGTTTTCGTTTTAGCGAACCGTGAAAAGGCTCTTCAACTTCATTCTGTTTTTCAAAAAACGCAAGATAAATTTGAGATAATTGTTCTAGATTTCTGGCTCTCAGATTTCGAACATAGCCCGAGTGTTTATGCATATGAGCACGTTTTTTCTGATTATGCGATTTTTCAGAGCAGGGCTGCCGCTTTGGCAAAAATTGCTGATCCGACAAATCCGAAAATAATCATTACCACTATTGCAGCCCTAGATTACAAAGTTCCTGCGAAAACATATTTTTCTGAGTGTATCAATCTTAAGAGACGACAGAAAATATCGATGAAATCGCTCTGTCAAAAACTGGTAGAGTTTGGCTATTTCCGCACGGATGTCGTCAGGACGCAAGGAAGTTTTGCTGTAAGGGGGGGCATCGTGGATCTGTTCGCAGTGAATGCACAGCCGGTTCGCATTGATTTTTTCGGGAACACGATCGAAGATATGAAAACCTTCGATCCAGAAAGGCAGATTTCGAATGGAATCGCAGACAGCCTGCGAATTACGAGGTGCTCAGAAATAATCATCGACGAAGGTGCGAAGCACATCTTCCGTCAAAGGTACAAGCTGCAGGACACGCATGCGCGGGAGTGTGTCGAAAACGGAAATTATTTTCCGGGTATCGAGTGGTTTTTGCATTGCTTTCACGAACGAACGGTGAGCCTCATCGATTATTTGCCGTCCGATACAAAATTTGTGTTCGATTTTGAGGTTGCGAAATTCGGTGAGAGGTTTTTCGAAAACTGCAATAAAAATGTTTTCACGAATTCAGTTGCTCGGGCTGAGCGCGAGTTTGAGGTCTTGCATATCCGCCTGTTTGCCGAAAATTCGATGTTTCAAAAACATCCGAGGTCATACAACATTCGGAATAATGTGGACTTGGGAGCGTTGCTCCGAGCCCTTCACTGCGACAGGAAAGTGGTATTTTCTGTAAGTTCCAATGGGGCTCTTAACATTCTTCGCGAAATCTTGAAGGATGAAAAGACGCGTGAAATACCTTCGTTCCCCGAAGCAAAAGCGCTTTCCAACGGAGGAATAAACCTAATAACTTCAACGTTCCCTTCTGGCTTTTTGTCAAAGCAACTAAAGTTGGATGTATATACCGAGCTGGAACTTTTTGGCGAATACCTGAAGTTTGCAGCAAAACCAAAGCGGGCAGCAGAACATATTTTCAGGGATTACTCGAAGTTGTCAATTGGAGATTATGTCGTTCACGAGAAGCACGGCATCGCGATTTTCGATGGACTTGAAACCATAGAAATTGCGGGAGTGCCGCGCGATTTCCTGAATTTGCGGTATCGAAATGACGATCGGCTGTACGTTCCCATCGAAAACATCGATTTGGTCTCTCGCTACGGGGCTCCTGATGCGGATGTTCAGGTTGATTTTCTGAAGGATAGCGGATGGCTCAATCGAAAGTTGAATGTTCGGAAGAAGCTGTTGGTCATTGCAAACGATCTCCTGAAATTAGCGGCGGAACGTAAACTGCATAAGTCAGAACCATTCGAGATTCCACAAAATTACGCCAAGTTCTGTCAATGGTTTGGACATATCGAAACGGACGACCAGCTCGCTGCCATAAACGATGTCTTGACCGACTTGACCTCGGACGTCCCTATGGATAGGTTGGTTTGTGGGGACGTCGGATTTGGAAAAACTGAGGTTGCGCTGCGTGCGGCTTTCGTCGTCGCATCGGCTCTGAAGCAGGTAGTTTTGTTGGCTCCGACAACTATACTGGTATCACAGCATTATAAGAATTTCACGAAAAGGTTCGCTAGCTTCGGCATAAAAATTCGACAGCTATCGAGATTTTCTTCCCCAAAGCAATTGAGAGAAAGTGCGGCTGAAATAAAGTCCGGTCAAGTGCAGATCGTGATAGCAACTCACTCGGTTCTTTCGGAGAAAGTCGAATTTGCCGATCTAGGATTAGTGATAATTGACGAAGAGCAGCATTTCGGCGTCAAGCAGAAGGAGTTCCTGAAAAGGTTTCACGCAAGTGCCCATTTTATGACGCTGAGTGCAACGCCAATTCCACGAACGCTTCAGCTCGCCGTTTCGGGTGTTAAAGATTTGAGCATGATTATGACGCCGCCAACTGATCGCCTACTGGTCAAAACGGCTCTCTGCAATTTCACACAAGATGCCGTACGTCAAGCTATCGAGGCTGAAACGAGAGTTGGTGGACAGGTGTTTTTCGTAACCCCACGTGTTGAATTTTTGGATGATGTGTTTGCTCTTGTGTCGAACGCTTGCCCACACTTGACGCTTGCAAAGGTGCATGGAAAATCGCCCAACCTTGAGGAAACGCTACGAGATTTTTGCGACTGCAAAATCGACGTTCTAGTTTCGACAAACATTATCGATTCCGGAATAGATATCCCAAATGCGAATACCATATTGATACACCGTTTTGACCTATTTGGTCTGTCCCAGCTATACCAGCTGCGAGGGCGTGTCGGACGTTCGAAGCGTCAAGCGTATGCGATCCTGCTATTAGATGTTAATAGACCGCTAACAGAAAATGCGAAAAAGCGCCTGGCCGTCCTGGAGGATCTGAACAAACTCGGAGCTGGATTTAGCTTGGCAGCACGCGACCTTGATATACGGGGTGCTGGCAATCTGCTTGGCGAGGAACAGTCGGGCTACATCAAGGAGGTCGGCGTCGAGCTTTATCAGTCGATGTTACAGGAGGCAATACTGATGCTGAAGGCTGGCAAGGACGTTGCCCAACTCAACAAAAAAGACGTCCAGATAAATCTTGGTGTCCCGGCACTTATTCCAGATTGCTATATACCCGATCCTGCGCTTCGCCTCGAAATGTATCGCCGGATAGGTGCTCTTCGCGATGAAGGCGAAGTCGACGCAATGGTGTATGAACTTGCCGATAGATTTGGTCAACTGCCGCCTGAAACCAAAAATCTGCTGCTTTTGATGCGCATAAAAGCGCACTGCGTCACCGCAAATATAGCGAAACTGGACGTCGGCTCCTCAGGTTTTATATTTTCCTTTTTCGATAACGAATGTAAAAACCCAGCTGCATTGCTCGAGCTTGCGAACTCTGAGACTGTGAAATCCGATGATGGCTCACTCAAACTCCACCCGGATGGCAAAGTCATAATCAGCAAAAAATGGAAATCCACCTCCCATCGCACAACCAGCGTATACGAAATAGTCCGAGAGCTGGCAGTTAAATTGAGTTAAAACGTAGCGAGAAGGTGATCTGAGGGAGGAATGAAGGAAAATGTTATCATCAATATAATTGCATTTTGCATATTTTATTTTTTGCGATTACATTATAGCATGTCGTTATGCTTTATCATAAAATTGAACGCTTCTTGGTTAACATATTCGTAGGACAAACGTGTCAGAAATTATCATAAAATTTGTATTTTTATTTTTGTAACATTCTCAAAAATTTATATTTTATCAAAACGTATGCCTCCCACCAGTATGTTCTAATTCTCTCAAACATCAGTGCCTCACAGGTTTTTCTATTCTCCATTCCCGAGACGATCGTTAGGAGCTTTATTTCCAAAACGTTAAGTAGGTGAAAGCCTTAATCTTTAGGCGGATGCTCGGGTATAACGTGAGGTATAATGTACAGCAGAAACTCACATAGTGTACACAATAAAAAGAAATATCATATAATGTTTTACAAAACACAAATGTATAACATTTATACAACAATATCATCAAAAAGATATGAAAAATACGGTCAGCCAATTGTGTGGAAATATGAGCTCAGCTCACGTACATATACTAGCCTCGGTGCTCTGCACCTTACAGCATCAAGAATTGCATAGCATATAAAAAGTATGAGGAAAATCACAAGAAGAATGACACAAACTAAAAATAAGTTTTATAAATGAATTACGTCTATAAAGGTATTTGAATAGATAACCTACCGGTTGGAAGCCGGCGGGGTATCTATTTCCAAAACATGGGATGGGTGAAAACATCGCCTTCAGGCGAAGACTTTAGTGTAATGTGAGGCATGATATACAGAAGAAGTTTACATAGTATATAGGATGTAGAATACCACATAGTATTCTATACGAAATATAAATGCAGGGTGTTGTACGGCAATGTTGCAGAGAGGTGTATAGAAGTGATAAGAGAGGTATACTCCGCTCTGCCAACGACGTAGACATAATAAGTAAAAATGTAAATCCTGATCACGTGTAAATACTGCTCTCAGTACCTCTGCATCTCTCAGCACCCAAGATCGTACAATATATAAAGAGCAAAGTAGCAGAAAACTGTAAGGAGAACTCCAAGAATTAAGAAAACGGGATTGGGGACAACATCTGTGTGAGAGATAGGATACTTTGTCATAACGTATGGACATATAAGGGCAAAAGAAGTAAATATATAGAGGAACATCGTAAACGGTATAACTTTAGGATTTTTGAGTTCCAAAAGTTTACTCTTTTAGACCACTTTCCCAGCTTGATTTAGATCTATCGGCTTTCCGTCGGTAGGGTATTTAATGTAAATAGTTTTTGCATTAGCGTTCACTCAAAAACTTTTTAGTTCATTTACTCTTTCCGGACAATGAAAATTGTCGTGTTGTAATTTTTTTTGAGGACGAGAATGCATTTTGCATTCTCAAATAATGTTGTTTTTTACCACGTAATCGCAACGCAAATATTTTTATAATATACTTTGTTTTATATATTTTAAAATAGCTCAAACATAAAAAAATACAACTTATTAGAATGATGTCCTTTTTCACTTATTTTTAATGTCCATTAATCTCCAACATCCTATTCTCCATTCTATTTTTCAACATTTTCTGAATGTATATTGCAGTCAGTCCACTTATGGTTACTCATCTTTCGAATTCAAATCTCTTTGCCAGATTTGGAGTAATTTTTCGTGTACATCTGGGGCTTGCCGGCGGAGTAAGGCGTGAGTGTCATAACTTCTCCTGTGGGGTAGAACGACACCTTGTCGCCGCTTAGTAATCCATTTTCGTAAAATGAAATCTCGTAAACTCCACCGCCTTGTGATTTCGGGTAATAGATTGTGTTTTTGCCTTCTTTTTTTCCATTCGCATATTTGCATTCCTGTACGACATCTCCGAATTCGTCAAAAGCTTTGAATCCGCCGTGCATTTTCCCGTCTTTGTATTGCGTGACAACCTGTGGCACCCCATTTTCAAAAAATGTCTGAAGCATCCCATTTTGTTTGCCGCCAGAAAATTCTGCTATGGAGAGCAACGAGCCCGATGGGTAATACTGCTTCACCTCACCTTCAAGCTCGTCTT
>JAFUUW010000014.1 GCA_017471265.1 Alphaproteobacteria bacterium | reverse complement strand
CAAATCAGATCCTTTTTTTCGTCCCTTTTGGAAAAAACAATAACAAGAGTGGTAATACTACGAGTAGCATATGTTCATATAAAGCCTTTAAAGTGATAATCTGCATCCTAAAAACCATACTACTATCTTTATAGTTTACAAATTAAAAAGAGCATTTTTTACAATTACATAACCACACATAAATTTTGTAGCTTCTAGATATTGCCTACACGAAGATAATAAAAATTAAGATAAAGGAAGATACGTCAAATGTTAACGATGATTTGAAAAGAAGAAGTGTTTGCCCAAGTACTTACTAGTAATACCACATCATCGTATGAAACGCTGATGCACAGTTCACCATTTTCCGTAACACTCGGGTAAATCTCGCCACGGCAACCTGTACGCAATATACAAAAAGTATCATTGATAAATTGGCTGTTATCGCGCGCTACCCCGTCGTCCTGGCAGTAACGGTTCTATCTCCTTCATAACACGTCACTTATATCACGTCTGTTTTTGTGATTTCCTATTCGATTCCTTCTTTTGATTGTTAATTACGTCTTTTTATCACTCTTTTTTACTCATCAATATCTCGTGTAGACACTATCTAGAATGCGGTTGTTTTCCAATTGCTCCCATAAATCCCCGATGGCATACGCCTTTTATGGTATCCTCGAAGCCAGTGTGGTGTGCAGATGTGTATATGAAAAGACGTAGGCCGAAGATTTTTGAAAATCTACCTCTGGGACGTATCGTTCCCAGCCTAGCGACGCTTGCAGCTCTTGTTGCTGGTATGACGCAGATCCGGTTTGCACTCCGTGAACAGTGGGAGTTTGCGGTGGTGGCTGTTGTTATAGCCGCCTTCTTTGATGCGACAGATGGTCGTCTCGCAAGGCTTTTCAAATCCTGCAGTCGCTTCGGTGCGGAATTGGATTCCCTTTCTGACTTTGCCGTCTTTGGTCTGTGTCCGTCAGTGGTTATGTACCTTTATAGCCTCTCTTCACTCAATCGTCTAGGTTGGATAACTTCGGTATTTTTCGCTGTGTGTATGTGTTTGCGTCTAGCGAGGTTCAACACTCACGATATAGAGAACGTAAAGACTCCGCTCTCGGGACGTTTCTTCACAGGGGTACCGGCTCCTGCTGGCGCCGTTTTGGCAATGTTTCCGATCATACTGTTTAACGCTTTCGGCTATGATGTTTTCAAAAATGAATATCTCTGTGCATTGGATGTTTTTATTGCTGGGATTTTGTGCATTTCCAGAATTCCAACTTTATCTATCAAGAAGTTTCATGTAAAAAAATCAAACTTTGTCGTTTTTCTGCTTTCGATGTTTCTTGCCATCGGCGTGGTGTTTACTTACACCTGGAAAGCCTTTTGTGTCATCGTTCTGGCATATATAGCGAGTATATTCTTGTGTGCCAGAAGGGCAAAACGCATTTTGAGCGCAGCAAATGATAAGGATACTACACATCAATAATTTTCGGAATTGTCTCGATGTCAGGTTGAGTATTCCGGATAATAGCAACATAGCTGTCTTGTATGGGAAAAATGGTAGCGGGAAGACGAACATCCTTGAGGCTGTATCTTTGCTTTTCGAGGCGAGTGGGTTACGTCGAGCAAAGTATGAAGAGATGATAAGCCGTTGTCCACAAGAAAGCTTGGATGAGCGTAGCGGCAATCCTCAAGATGGAACAAAAAATTTCTGGAACATAATCGCTGAAACGACTTCCGGCACCTTCAGTTCTGGCTATATAGCTGGTGAAAATACAGGACGGCGGATATATAAAGTGAACGACAAAAACGTGCGAAATCTTGGTGAATTCAGAAAAGATAACTACGTTCTCTGGATGACGTATGAAACGGATCGACTGTTTATGCAATCTCCTGCAGAGCGCCGGAATTTCATCGATATGTTTTGCAATGTGAGGTTTTGCGATCACGCATTGGCTGTGAAAAATTATGAAAAGCTCACTCGGGAGCGACTGAAGATTCTGAAACGGTACTGCGAAAGTGGGATTACTACCGATGTTGCAAAATGGCTTAACATAATAGAGGCGAAAATAGCTGAGCTAGGCTTAAAGGTTGCAACTGCCCGTATGGCAATGGTTGCCGAGCTCGAGGAGTACCAGATACACAATGCCGAATTTCCGGAGTTTCGCAATAATATGGTCGGTAAACTAGAGGACGAAGTGATGCGCCAATGTGCCCCTCTGGATGCTTACAAATCAGAGCTTCTCAACAGACGTCAAAAGGATGCCATTGTTGGAGCAACTACTCTTGGAGCTAACCGTAGCGATTGGCAGGTATTTAACGTGCAAAAGCAGATAAATGCCGAACATTGCTCCGCTGGAGAACAGAAGATGATGCTTATCGGCATATTTCTCGCCTTTATCCTCCGCAATATGAAAATGGATAATCGAGATCTGACTGTGCTGCTTGACGACGTCATCGCACACCTGGATACTAAACATCGGGAGATCTTGTTCAGTTACATAAAGCGCTTTGCGTCCGATGGCAATCAGAAAATTTCGATCTGGCTTTCCGGAACTAGCAAAGACCTATTCAATACCTTATCCTCAACAGCCTCATTTTTCGAAATATCAAATGGAACGTGTCGTGAAACATCCATCTCCGCTTAGCCACGTCGTTTGCCCCTGCTGCAGGAGAAGATATACCCTACAAGAGGTGATGGTACGATCTATGAAAATTCCCCTACGGAACTTATGCCTCCAGAACATAGATTAGATTTCTTCCGTCTTTAAGCGAACATTTTAGTGTGTAGAAAAAGCTCACATAATTTATAGATATAGAATATTACATAGTATTTCAAAAAAATATAAATGCGAAATGCCATGCGATAATATCGCCAAAAGATGTATAGAAATGATAGGGAGGGCGTGCTCTACTGAATACTTGGACATATAAATGGAAATGTAAGTCCCGATCATATGTGTATGCTAATTTAATCCTTCCACATCTCGCGGTATTAACAACCATATAGCATACAAAATAGAAAAATGACAAAACTACAGGAAAACTTCTACAAACTAAGGAAAAGGTACTAAGAACAACATCTATTGCTAAAAGGATACTTTGTAGTAACATTCGAGCAGATAAGCACGAAGAATGTACAAAAATACATAAAAAAGCAATCGGCACATCATAACTCCAACAACGTTAGGTTTCAGAATCCTAATGATTTACTCTTTATGATCCGCTTTTCAAGCGTGATTTAAAACTACCAACGTCCATCCAGAAGATTATCGATTTCCGATATGCCAACCAAGGTTCTAACAATTGACGGCAAACTTCACCTTACTCTATCATTCCCCTCTATAATCCCAGCTCCAATGACGGTATTATGGGCATCGTATATGGCACAAACTTGCCCCGGAGTAACTGGAGTTGTGGACGGTTCGAGCAGCTCAACCTTGGCTTCCGAGCCATCATTATTCTTTGTTATTCGAGCTTTAGTTTTCCCGGATAACGAACGCAACTTCACCGTTGCCTCAAACTCGCTCGGCATATCGAGTATCCAATTTGTGGAAAATACCCCAAACTCTCGTCTATCAAGTGCGGAGGCGTTGCCGACAATTACTTCATTTTTGCCAGCATTAAGAGCGATTACATAAAGCGGCTCGTTAAACGCAATGCCAAGCCCGCGACGCTGACCTATGGTGTAATTCACGATACCATCGTGCTTGCCAAGAGCCTGTCCATCGTCAAGAAGTCGTATATCGCCGTTTTCGAACACGCCAAGGTTTGAATACTTTTCCTTGAGAAAGCGTTTGTAATTTCCCTCTTTTATAAAGCATATGTCCTGGCTATCCTTTTGCGCAAAATTGTGTAGACCAAATTCCGCCGCCCTCTTCCGTGTTTCGGCTTTATCGGAAATATTGCCTAGTGGAAACCTGACGTAACGCAAATTCTCACGAGCAACCAGCGACAGGAAATAGCTTTGATCTTTTCGGGGATTTGCTGCCTCTCGCAACAGTACCTGCGACCCATCCACCGACATATTGACGTAATGCCCTGTCGCCATCAAGTCAGCCCCTTTGGAAAGCGCAAAATTCAAAAGCAGACTTAGCTTTATATCCCTGTTGCAAAACGCGCAGGGGTTTGGTGTCATTCCGCGAGCGTAGTACGCCGCGAAAACGTCCATAACCCGCCTCTGAAATTCAACCTGTGCATCCAAAACGAAATGGGGTATTCCAAGCATTCGACATACATTAGCAGCACCATCAATCGCAGCAGAGCAGTGCTCATGTATATCCATTGTTACGCCAAAGACCTGATGCCCCCTCGCCTGAAGCATAGCAGCGGTCGTTGACGAATCAACGCCGCCAGACATAGCAACCGCGTATACGTGCTGGTCAGACATTCTCGGGCTGTTTGATGTAGTACCAAGCGATGCGAGCGACCACAAATAAAATGAGTGCAGGATATAGCTTTTCTAAAACAACGGCCAAAAGCGAACATATCTTCGAAAAGCCCAACAGGGACATACACAGTGTCGCAGCTCCAACAGCGACTAGGACTGCAGACCTATTACCGCGCTCCTTCAGTATGCTCTTGTGGACATAGTCGGTGAAAACCGAGGTTAATGCTATATTGGTTGCAAGGCAACTTGCGGCAGTAACTATTGCAACGAACAATGACGCGGCACTTCCGAGTGCCACCTCGGCAATCTTCGCAAACAACGCTTCATCTGCCGTTCCCTGAAGAGCATTCGAATACTCCGCACCAACCAGAGCCAATCCCGTGTATACGATTGCCAAAAGTAGTCCACCGATAACGCACGCTTTCAGACAAAACGACAAAAGCAGTCTTTTGTTTTCACGTTGCCCTTCAGGAAGTGAATTTTTGAGATACGCGAATGTAGGCGCTGTAAAAATAAACGCCGCCAAAAGATCCATCGTTTGGTACCCCATTTCAAATCCTCCCGAAAAAGCTGCCGACTTCGAAACCATAGAAAGCGGTATACTTCCATTGAACAAGTAGAGGGCACCAAGCACAACTACGGCGATACCGAAGAATTTGAGAGGAGTAAAAACAGCCCCCATAAGTTGCACTATCCGCCCTGGGTTCCAAGCAAGTAGCGTTGAAACAGCACAAAAAATCGAGTTAAATGCAAGCTCCGATGTTTCAGGACAGGCGATATGTAGACCACCAAACGAAACGTTGACGCACCTTGCTGAAACACCAAATGGGCCGACCATAAGCATCACAAGGCACATAAACGCAGCAGTTACATACCTTCCAAGCGGTTTCATATACTTCTCAGCGCTCGCATCAAAGAGCATAGCCCCGAAGTACCCGACCATCGGAATAAGTGCAGCAGCGAGAAGCCATCCGAGATCCGCAAGCATCCAGTCGGAAGCGAAGTTTTTCCCTATTATGAATGGGAAAACGATATTTCCAGAACCGAACAACATAGCGAATATGGCAAATCCAGCCACTACAACTTTGCGAAACATAAAACCCTATTTTTTGAAGAAAACTCAAGGTATTTTAAAAAATTTAGCCTAGGTTGTAAAGATGGTTAGTTGCAGAGAGCAGATTGCTTTCGCACTTGAAATTTCAGTCAACTATCCCCCTATCTTTCTGAAGGTAGAAATTATTACCCAAATGAACTGTTTCTTTTAAAGTTAAGGGCAAATCACGTGAGAAACACCAAACCTCGCAATACTTCAATATGCAGAAGGCATCAAGCTCCTTAACCAGCATCTCCGGCTAATTTTTCTACAATACCCCTTTGCTCCGAGAAAAAGGTCTATGTTTCAAAAAGTTGTAGTGACTGGATTTGCCATATTCGCTATGTTGTTCGGTTCTGGAAATATCGTTTTCCCATTCATAATAGGGAAAGACTTTGCTCTCGACTTGGAAAATATAGAGACTAGGAAAGGTCGTTACGCAGCGAAAGTTGAGAGACTAAATATACTGGAAAACTTTTTATGTATGTGGAGTAACTGTAGGCTTTTTCGAAAACATTAGAAAGCTGTGGCAATTTCAGCAACAAGATGAAATCTATTGCAATTTCTGACGCACTTGGTAAGTAATAGCCAATGTTATTTATACCCCGAAAAAATTATTGTTTTTTTCCAAAAGGGGCGAGAAAAAGTGTCCTGATTTGCCGAGCAGCAGTCAAGCTTTGCAGGGCGGAGCCCGAAAAGCAAGCCGTAAGGCGCAGCGTGGCTTGACGGCAGCACGAAAGGCAAATCGGTATAATGCGAGCTGCCCTTTGGAAAAAGAATTTCTGCAATGTGTTAGAGACCGTATTCCATATACGGCACACCTAACCTTTGAGCACCTTTTCCATTAGCCATCCAAAAAACTTGTCTTAAGTGTGTTTGTTTTCACGTGGCGGAGATTATTTTTTTGTGCAACACTGACTTTGGGTGGTTTGTTGCATATGGCATTATGGGTTATGTTGCATTTGTCCTTCTCATAGTTTCGCTTTTGCAAGTTGCCAAAGCTGAAATTACGGAGGTTAGCAGCCTTTTCGAGACGAAGCTTTCTGAGTATTCCGAACGTGCAAAGGAGCTTTCGAAGCATCAGCTATCTCCTAACGACATTTCGCAATTGACAGAAGCCGCTATGTCTATCATTGATGATATGCGCGCGAAAACGATTTCCGAAAAGCTTCAGTGCACGAGCATCAGTCTGCGATACCTCGATGGACAAAGTTTCCCGGATATGTCGCGACACACGGGAAATAGCGAATGCGATCAACGAATTGTTGGATTTACGATCGCCTCTTATACGCTTTACCGTCTTCTCGACAAAGAGCTTGTCTCCGCGATAGTTCAAAAATCTCCATTGGAGTTGGTTTCGATACTTCGGGAACTCGACGTATTCTTTAAATTCGTATCGGCGGAGCCGCAGGATTTCGGACACGGCGTCTTTCGAGAAAAACAAGATGACACGGTTATCGTGTTCGCGACAAACGACGCAATCTTGCGAATTATGAAATCATTGATCTACCAAAACTTTCTGAGCAAAAATCGCGTAATCTACAAGATGTCCAGGGTCACCTCTCAAATTGCCAATGCCGGCGCTGGCGAGGTAAACAGAGAGGCGTTGGAAGGCATTGTATCCAATCTGAAACGAAACACAAGAGATGACGCGAGAATTACGATATATATCCCGAAGGAGAGCACATGAAAAAGATAATTTTCGTTCTGGTAAATCTGGCGATAACTCCACCTTTCGCTGCAGCTAGTGCAACCTCAGCAATAAGCCTTGAAGAAGCAACAAGTCAGTACGTTAATGAAATGAATTTGCTGAACCAGCCTCAGAACAATATGTCCGATCAACAGGTGCATTTCAACAAGTTGAGGGAAGGTGCGAAGACACTGCTTGGTATAACCCCAAACGCTAAGCTGGAGCTCTCTCCAAAAATCACCGAATTCTGCAAGATGTTGGATGCGCGACGGGATGCCTTAGCGGGACAAGCGGAACCAGGTGATCAAAATGCCGCATTGAAAATAAAGCGGGATATCGATAATTTTACGGAAATGTCAAAATTTTTACGCTGTACCGCGGGGCTTTTCGATGCATTCTATAGTTCGCCGCAATTGCTTGAACTAGTACTGGAGAAAATTCCTGAATTTGTACCAGCTATCGGACACGAAATAACAGTGGTGCTCCGGGTTGTCGAGCTGCTATCAAAGACAGGTGAAGTGCCATTTGATGAAATTACGAACAAATTGCGCGAATTTGCGAGGCAGTCTGAGGATGGAACGTACCTACTTTCGCCACTAATGTCCGCAGCCATGGCTGCCGCAGAAACGGAAGACAATCTGGATTTTCAGAAATTGCTAAACGAAACCGATTTCACAAAACTGGAGGTATGTAGGTATCTGAAAATCCGGTAAATTTGATGATGTAACTGTATACCCTGCGGATCGTTTTTATATGCTAATTATCGGGTGAAATTTGAGGTCATAACTTGCTCTAAGCTCGGCAAGTTTGGTGATGATGAGCGAACTTACGGATAGAGCATTTTGTTTTGTTCCCTGGCTGGCATTTCGAAAATAGGGACTAGGGAAAACTGTAAAACGCTGATATTTGAGAGGGGCTAATTAGGCTGAAAAATTTTTATGTCTGTGGATTAAATGCATGTTTCCGGTAATGTCATGAAATTGCGGAAAATTATCAGAAATACAAACACTATATCGTTTCTATACTTTTGTTTTGCAGATACACCAATCAAAAGCATTTGCCTTTACATTATATTAGATAATATTTCAACATCGCACGATAATCTAAGATCAAGTATATCTTTGTATCAAAATTGAAAACTTTTCAATTGCACTTGTAATCAAAAACGACTTTCGTCATATAATTCTAAGATTATTTCTTGAAATTTTTCTGCTTTTTAGGCTTATATGATTTTTTATGTTCACAACACTTGTAAGTTTTTCATTTTTGTTTTATTTTTATGTTTGATCAACTCTTAAACAAAAAAAGAGATTATTACAAGTTTAAAGATAGTATTTAAAAGATAAAATATAATTCTTGTTCCGCAGTACAAAAATATTATCGTTAAAATGATTTACGGCAAGATATAAGAGAGATTATTACAAGGCGCATCCAAAAGAAAACTTTTTTAACATATTTTGCAAAAATCTTTAATAAAAAAAACTATTTTACATATTTTTACAATCCCCCTTATTGTTTAACATAAAGTTACAATTCTCTTTTTAATTTATTTTGCAAAACCAATTATGACGCTTCTGCCATATCTCTATCCTTCATCGAATGTCTTTAGTTAAAATTCGCCATCAGCTACTCAACCTTTCTGGTATCGAAAAACCCTCCGACAAATTCTAGAACTTTGGGGAGACAGCCCTTTCGTACCTTCAAGAAAATTTCTGTTAACTTTGCTCCAAGTTTTATCACTTAAATCGCGTCTATGCCAACTTATCATCCTCCCGGTAACGCCTATCAATCTGCAGGACTGAGGTATAAGCCCTTGATTTAGCTCTTTAGCTGAACGAAAATCTTTTTGCAGCGGATAAAAATCGAAGAGTACATATGATAGATGCATTAGCGCATTTTTGTCTGAAGTTTGGGCACGTAACCTTTATCCCCGCGATAGTCGTAATTTTGACCGTATTGTACCGGCGGGACACTTATGCAAAAGCGCTTTGCCTCCTAGCCTGGGTAATGATTTTCAATACTCTGCTCAAGCAGCTTTTCAAAGTTCCGCTGATGCCTCACCTTGGCACGGGGTATGCCTTCCCCAGTGGGCACATGCACGCTGCAGCCGTGTTTTATGGTTATATGCTTTTCAGGAGCCGAAGCAAGATGGCGAAATCTCTGTTGGTTCTGATTCTTGTTAGCCTGGGATGGAGTTTAATTTATTGCTGCTTTCATGATGTACTCGATATTCTAGGGGCTGTTGCCTTTGCTGCCACGGAAATATCGGCGTACCATTTCTTGGAGACGAAATTTGGAAACGGAATAACTGCCGCGGTATCGCTCATAAGCGCTGCGCTCATCATACTGTGCCTTAGCGTAATTTATCGGATCGAACCTCACATTTGGATAGCCCTCTGCGGTTTGCTCTGTGCGGAGTTTGCGTTGTTCGTTTCGAAAGGAAGACGAATAGAAAAAATCGCTGAAAAATTACGTATTCTCCAAAAGCATTAACCTCCAAAGTCATACGTTTTGAAAAGAAGACATTGTGGTGGTTATTTCAAGATTGGATGAGTTGAGGACGCAAAGGAGTGGCTTACTGAGTGTTTTGCTCGCGAATTAGAAAAGGATGAACTGAAGACAGTCGAATACAATCTGAATGAAGCAAGTGTTGATGCAAAAATTTATTTGAATAATTTGAGATTTTATGAATTTTTGAATAAATTATCTTGTTCGATGGAAAATAAATTACTTGCAAAAAACGGCAGAGATTATCCACAACGATTATAAGCCGATAGATACCATCCCTTGGAGAATATCTGACCACTTGCTACCATTTCAATACTGCAAGACATTAGAACACTTTGCAGATAAAATCAAAGAGCTTGCATTCTTTTATGGAGGAGAATTCATCGTCGAAATTTTGGATTACCCAAATAATGATGTTGCAAAAGCCTTGAAAAATATGAAGGAGTATTTCGATAATAAGTTAAATTGTGGCAAGCATAAATTTTATGATGCCCACGATTTCATAAGAATGTTCTTTCATCCTTCAATAACCAGAATTGATGGGCGTCTTAGAGTGATAGATATAATAAAAAAGGAACGGGTATGCCTATATACCAATGTCTATAATGAGAAGTGGATCGCCATGCGAGAGTTGGGACGACGAGATCGTGGAGAGCTGATATTCGAGGAAGCAAGCGATCAAAACAATCTGAAGATGGACAAACAACACACCGAAATCTGGGATAACGGAAAACTCCTGGGGTATATAAAGATCAAAGGCGCTTAAATAACGCCGATGTAGGGGGGGCACTTCCGCGCGTTTGAGTGTGTTCCCT
>JAFUUW010000100.1 GCA_017471265.1 Alphaproteobacteria bacterium | reverse complement strand
TCAGAGCGCGATCGAAGAATCTCCCCTTATCAACCTTTTACCCCCCCCTCGAAACACGGTTGCGGGTCTACCTCTCCTTGAAACACCTTACAGCTACTTTACAAGAACATCCTTCAGTTTACTGTACAGCCTGGCAGAGCCTGCATGAACTTCAAGGAGAGCATCAACAAACAATCTATCTTTTGGATCACTAGTTCCGAACTTGGCAGAAACCTGAAGGAAAAACCGCTCGAAAAAAGCGTGCAACGCAGATATTTCACCAGAAGTAATTCGATACAACGCCTCCATCTTTTGCCGTACACTTCCATTTTCCATACGTACACTATTCAACTCAGTCTTCAGTCTGGATATCTCACTGTTTGCGGTTGAAAGCTCCTTTTCCAATTTCTTCTCTGTCTCATCTAGTTCCACTTTTTTCTTTTCCAATTCCACCTTGGTTTCACCCAATGCCTTAGAGAGGGCATCTCTCTCATTTTTGAACTCATTTGCCTTCTTATCGGCATCTGTTACCCTCTTCTTGCAATTAATCCTATACTCACGGTAAGACTCCCAAGCTTCATCCTTGGCTCGTTCTTTATTTTCCCTAAGCTCCTTCTCAAACAACTTCACATAAGCCTTGTTAGCATACCCTTCCAACTCAGAGTAACCGACCGGGACAAACCTATCTACTTCAACCTTGAATAAAGTATCGCTGTGAAGACGTCCAAATTCATCAGCTTTGAAGTCGAGAACGTAGTCAGGCAATACGCCGCCTCCTAACTTGAACATTTGAACATTCTTTCCCAGTTTCGACAGCGCCAACGCCCCTTTCTCCATTTGATCATATGAGATCACTTTTTCACCCGCTGAAGAAGACGATCCGCTGAGACAGGATTTTTCGAAAGAATCCACAAGAGTAGAAAGGAAACCGTCAACCGACAGCGTCTCACAAACAAGATGCCTGAAAGATATCTCCCCGGTCAACCTTTCTATCCACATCGAGCCATCGCTATCCCGACGGCCACCAACACGTAAAAACCACCTATCGAATGCCTGACCATCCCCCTTTTCCAGCCCATCAACGACGGCAAGACGGTCCAGTCCACATGTACCCCACCAATCCTTTTTAACCAAAAGCTCCATGTTTTTTACATCACAAAGCAACAAACGATGGCCAGCACACACAAAGAGATCGTCACAATACGTACTTTCGAGTCGGGCAATTTCGATTGAACCGCTTAGCGAAATAAAAGCCGCATCACGCGAACGCCTCCACAAATCCATATCGGCAATACAAAGATTTGAATGAGCAGTTATCGATACGCGATCCGTATCAAACGAAATCTTACCAATCTTCCAACCGTTTAACTGAACGCCAAAGTGGAAGTTGTTCCCGAACCTGAATTCCACATCTGCATCTATATCCTCTCCAAATGAGCAATCCTTCGTCTTCACGGAGGAATTGGATATAGACCGTTTCAAATTCAAACTCTCAGAATCAACCTTCTTGCTTTCTTTCACGGACGAAAAGATGCCAGAACTCGGAACAAAAACCTTCCTCCTATCTTTTTCGCAATCAACCTTGATTGAGGAATCGACACCCTTTAACGATTCCATAGGGTAGGCATAGACGCAGTCATCGCAAAAGCGGAACGATACTTCTCCCTTGACCAGTTCGGCACCGGAAGAAGTGAGCCCAGGCGACGTATTCGCCAAGCTCGAAGCCCTAGCCCCTCCACAAACCGCAAAAAGACAAACCATCAATAATTTCTTCATACAAAACCAACCTTGCACAAAACACTGTGGGCATTCTATAAAAGGTGGTTGGATTGCAAAACGACAATTAGCGAGAATTTTATAAAAATTTTCTCATATGAAGAGTGAGCGGATGAAACGTAAGATTGAAACCACCAAAACTGAGAGGTGACTTTTTAATATATTTCTTATCATATAATATAAATTATGGTGTTTAAAAATTGACGTGAAATGATTTTGAATTTTTTCATATATGACGTTTCTCCTTTCTGACAAGTTGAGTGGTGCGAGCATTTTGATAGGCTGTGTAACTGCTTTTTGTGTTATTTTGCGAGGTGTGGAATTGAGTAAACTCCCCGCTTTTAGGCAAATATCTTGGTGTTGTGTGAGAGTTGATATGTAGAAGAGTTTATGCGATGTAAAATACCATATAATATTTTAGGTGCAGAACACTACATATCGATATTGTAGAGAGGCGTATAGAATCGATAAGGAAGATATGCTATGCCAATTCCGTAAACACAACAGGCGAAAATATGAGTTCCGATCATATATACGCTAGTTTCGGTTTATGCACTTATAAAAGTGTTAACGGAGTAGCGCTTTTAATTTCAAATGGTAAAACAATGCGAAAAGATATGCGTTTTTATTTATATAAGAACGTATCCATCTTTAATCATCGGCCTGTGCAAGCCTCCGCCTCCTCACTCTTCATTTTTCTGAAACCATCACAGTAAGTTCTACTCAAACATATCCTTTGGGTTGAAGCTGAGTTCGAGTTCCTTCCACTCGTCGTATTTTTCCTTTGGAAGGGGGAGTGGATTACAATTTGGATCAAGCACTGCGCGGTAGGCGTTCTCTGCAGCCGTACGAAAATCCGCGTCTGAAGCCATCCTGTTCAAGTCGACTATTTCAGCCTTTGTAACATTGCCTGCTTGATCGAGTTCCATTTTTATATCGACCACCAAGTCTTCTGCGTTACGCAATCCAGCTGGGAAGTGCCAGCATTTCCGTATAGTCTGTCGGATTAGATCAATTTGTGTAGCGGTAAGCGTCTCTCCTGCCTCCTCCGCTTTTATACCCGAGTTCTCGTTATCCTTGCTTGCCATAGCGTCGTCGAGGAGGCTATCGAACGATTTTTTAGCAGCTTTTGTATCGGGAGCGAGCTTCTTTTTGTTCTTCCGCAAATTCACGACTGCCTTTTCGTTGGTTTTTGAAGCTTTCTTTGCCTTGGTATTTTTCGATGACTTTTTTTGTGTCTCTTTTTTCAGAAGCTTAGTTTTTTTCTTATTCAGAGAAACAGCCTTTTCATCATCCTTTCTCGTCTTTACTTCCATTTTGTCGTTCTTTTTTTCAATAGGTTTCTCCTTATTTTCGCTCTTCATACTTTCAACCGGCTGGTTTTCTTGGTTTACCGTTTCCTTTTCGGGAGTTCTAGCTTTCGTTTTGCTGACGCGTCCTTCCTTGTCTGACAAGATCGGAGCCTTGCTCTTCGAGCCTATTTCCACAAAATCAAAAACCGCGTATCCCCTGTCTTTGATTTTGGGCGTAAACAGCCCATCCATATTGCAAAATGAAAGCAGGAGAAGTATGACGTGGGCGACGATAGAAACAACCAGAGGCGTTCGATTGTTCATCTTTCACCGTTTTTTTCGAGATTTCTTCTCTTTGGCAGGCATTGGCTTTAGGGGCTTTGCAGGAGTGCCCTTCGATATGTATGCCCCGGAAGAATTGTCGACTTCGGAAATCAGAGAAACCTTGCAGGCACCGGTTGAGGAGATAATCCCCATTATTTCCATAATCGCGCCATAAGGTAAATCTTTGTCTCCACGCACATATACCGTATCGCTCTTGCCGTTTTCCAAAATTGCCGGTAGCTTTCGTATGAGGTCATCCAAAGAAATTTCCGCTTCTTCCACATAAATCTTCGAGCCCTTGTCAATTGAAACAACAATCGGCGGAGTTTTCGTGTCATTCAATGCGGCAGCTTTTGTTTTCGGAAGATCGACAGGTACCCCAACATTCAACACCGGAACGGTTATCATAAAAATGATGATAAGGACGAGCATAACCTCAACTAGCGGAGCAACGTTTATATAGAGGCTTTTTGGCGCCCGTCGTACTCTCCTAGCGTTCATCGAACTGCCTCGAGATAATGGCGCTAAACTCGTCGGCGAACGTTTCCAATCGCGTAACGTACCTCTCAACTGAGGCAGAGAGTTTGTTATAGGCGAGCGCTGCAGGAATGGCAACAAAAATCCCCATAGCCGTGGTAAACAATGCCTCAGATATCACCGGTGCAACAGCGGATATACTGGCATTTTGCTGAAGAGCCAAAACCTTGAAGCCATTCAATATCCCGACAACCGTACCGAAAAGCCCGATTATAACGCCATTCGTTCCAAGCGAGGCGAGGAATGGCAACCCCTTCTCGAGCTCATCAATCTCACGACGTATTGTAATAGCCATCGCGCGTTCAACGCGTTGCTCAAGAGCTTTTGTAGCTTGAGGTTCCCCCCCACTATGTTTGTCAGCAAAATTATTCCACTCAGCCATAGCTGCGCAAAATATATTGGACATCGGGTCAAATACCGCATCCTTCAGTTCTTTGTACAATTTTTCAAGGGGCGTCCCAGACCAAAAATCTCCCTCGAAATAATCTGCATCAGCGGCAAGCTTTCGCAACTTCAGGTATTTTGTGATTATGACAGCCCAAGACCAGATAGAGCACGCGAGTAAGCTCAGCATAACCAGCTTTATGAGCAAACCAGCGTTCCAGAAATACCCCAAAACTGATTGATCAGCCATAGACGAAACAGGTGCACTTGAAACACCACTAACCACAACATCCGACGCTAGACTTGTTGCATCTGGCATACCGCCAGCCACCTGAGAACCCTCCATCCTTAAAACGCTTCCGCATACAACACATCACATACGCTGAAATTCTAGCATATTTTGACTATCTCAGCAAAATCACACCTATGGCAGAAACTGTAAACAATGCCGGGAAACGGTTGACGGCAATGACTAAGTTTTTGGGAAAATGCTTAGGCTATATTGTCGTTGCCTCAACTCAAACAAATTTTAGATGCTGTTCTGAGTTGTTATTTACGAGGTTTGGTGAGATGTGTATTTCGAGAAAAAGTCGAAGTTTTGTTAATATTTTTAACAAAACAGTAAAATTCGCAAAATAATCAAACGCATATAAAGGGCAAAATGAGTTATACAATCTAGAATTTTTTGTTCCACGTCGGATTTTTAACTAGCTTCGTTTCATGGCATTTCGATGCAACGGCATCTTATCCTGCCCTCTGGGACGACATACCCGAGATGCAATGTAACCTCCACAGCGCATAACCACATGTCAGACATAGTTGCCCCCACAGGGATTACAAAACCTGCTGTGAAATGATTCTACTGTCTAATAACGCTGACTAAAATGCAGGCGGAATACGCATTCTATAACAGGGGCAATCTGAAAACTATTTCTTGTTCGCTTATAATGTTTCCCTCGCATTTTTCTCTTGTCGTTTCCGAGCGTGCATGATATTCTGTTAGCAGACAAGATTAGGGAGTGCCAAAAAGTGGTGCTCGGCGTATTTTACATAAAAAGGAGATTTGATTATGGCGAAAGTTATAGGGATTGACTTAGGGACGACGAACTCGTGCGTCGCTATTATGGATGGTCAGAGCGGAAAAGTTATCGAAAACCTCGAGGGTGCTCGTACGACACCGTCGATGGTTGCCTTTTTGGAAAACGGCGAGCGGTTGGTGGGGCAGCCGGCGAAGAGGCAGGCTGTAACTAATCACGAGAACACGGTGTTCGCCGTGAAGCGTTTGATTGGTAGAAAATTTGATGATCCGCTGACCCAGAAGGACAAGGACTTGGTTCCATATAAGATAGTGCGTTCTGATGCTGGTGATGCCTGGGTAAATTCCCGCGGAAAGGATTATAGCCCAAGTCAGGTGAGTGCCTTTATTCTGATGAAAATGAAGGAGATTGCTGAGGCTCACCTCGGGGAAAAGGTAACTCAGGCGGTTATTACTGTACCTGCATACTTCAACGATTCTCAACGACAGGCAACAAAGGACGCTGGGCGTATTGCAGGTCTTGAAGTTCTGCGTATCATAAACGAACCGACAGCCGCCGCTTTGGCATATGGCTTGGACAAAAAGAGCAGTGGGTCTATAGTCGTTTATGACCTTGGAGGTGGTACATTCGACGTCTCCATTTTGGAAATAGGCGATGGAGTGTTTGAGGTTAAATCCACAAACGGTGATACCTTCCTCGGTGGTGAAGATTTCGATGCACGCATTATCGAGTATGTTGCATCTGAATTCCAGAAGGAAAATGGTATAGATCTGAAGAAAGATAATATGGCTTTGCAGCGTCTCAAGGAAGCTGCGGAAAAGGCAAAGATTGAGCTTTCGTCCTCAATGCAGACGGACATCAATCTGCCGTTCATAACAGCGGATGCAAGTGGGCCAAAGCATCTCAATGTGAAATTGACCCGTGCAAAGTTCGAAGCATTGGTTGATGACCTGATTGAACGTACGATAGCTCCGTGCCGTACTGCATTGAAAGACGCTGGATTATCCGCAAGTGATATAAGCGACGTCATATTGGTTGGGGGTATGACGCGTATGCCGAAGGTCGTTGAAAAGGTCAAAGAGTTCTTTGGGAAAGAGCCAAACCGCGGTGTCAACCCGGATGAAGTGGTAGCTCTCGGAGCAGCGATACAAGGTGGTGTGTTGCAGGGCGACGTCAAGGACGTGCTCCTGTTGGATGTTACCCCGCTTTCCCTCGGTATCGAGACGTTGGGGGGTATATTCACTCGTCTTATCGACAAGAACACGACGATACCGACGAAGAAGAGCCAGGTATTCTCAACAGCAGAAGACAACCAAACAGCGGTTACCATTCGGGTATTCCAGGGAGAACGTGAAATAGCTGCTCAAAACAAATTGCTTGGTCAGTTTGACCTGATAGGTCTCCCTCCTGCTCGTCGTGGTGTTCCTCAAATCGAGGTTACGTT
>JAFUUW010000099.1 GCA_017471265.1 Alphaproteobacteria bacterium | reverse complement strand
CGCACGAGGCGGCTCAACATCAATACCCTTCGGCAGCAGCCCGACGCCGACTCAACTTTCGAGAACGACGCAAAGCTTCAGTTTTCTTGCGAGCTTTCTTAACGGAGGGTTTCTCAAAATGCCGATGAAGCTTCATATCCCTGTACACGCCTTCACGCTGCATCTTCTTTTTCAAAATTCTGAGTGCTTGATCCACGTTATTTTCGTTAACGCTAACTTCCATATCTTCTCCCCTCCTTTCTGAAACAACCACACACACGGTAATTCTAGCATAGCAACACCTTGGCTGGGAATTTTTTAGATATGCAGAAAGAGAATATAAGGCTACATTTTATATCGGAATATTAACTTGTTAGTTAAAGAGAGAAATACAAGAAATGCTGCAGCAAAACTTTTTATTTAAAAAGGAGAAATTTGTCAAAGATTTGAACATTGACACGGTTGGAACGCTTATGAAATCCTGGGGTAGTGGGAAATGTTTACGGAAGATATTATGACTTTTTGGAAAAAGCCCGCTGCCTCGGGATTGCTCTTTGTACTCACTATAGGTGGGGCGTTTTCGTGTGTTAGCTCTGTCAAGGAGGCTCGATCGTTCTCGAAATTTTCAAAACTCATTCAAGAAGAACCCAAAAATTTTGCAAAAATAGATATGTTAACTGCCTCCAGGAATTTTAAACGTCTGGCAACAATCAAGGGCGTTGATGTAGAGGCGTTGCGTGGAGATTTTTTTGAGCCGCGTGAGTTTTGGGGACAAAAGCCTGAAAGTATATTCGACGCCCTTTATCCGACACTGTTGAAGCACAACATACCATACGTACTGTGCCGTCCTGTTAATGTTGGCTGTATAGTATCAAATTGGGAAAAGGAGTTTCCAAAAATCGAATTATCTCTCGAAAAAAGCGTACTTGAACAAACCAATTTGTTTATGAGTAAAAGAGGGCTCGACGGCTTGAATAGCGAGAAGTTTCACGTGTCTTTGATGCTGAAACGAGAAAATGGAGATGTGGCGGATAGGAATTATTTGATACACAAAGAACGCAGAATCCCAGCAACGCCGCTTTTGACGTACTTCGAGGGATATTACGTCTTCAAACGAGATGAATTTCACGGCAGCAAATATGCAGAACTGGCGACAAAGAAGTAACAAGGGAGGGACGAAACACTTGGCTTATCAAGACTAGTGTCGGCTTGACAGTGAGGAATATCCTATGAAATCCTGAGATAGTAGACTGTTTGATATGAGAAACTTTATGACAAATTTCTTGAAAAACTTCGCTATCTCGGTCTCAATTGCCGCGACTGCATTCTGTCCGACTTTTGCTTCTAATTCGCCTGACAATGTGAGTAGCGCGTTTTGTCCTTTCTCTTCTCCAGAGGAGATGGTGCAAAAGACGCTTGATGAGGTATCGAAGGCACTTAGTGAACTTGATATGGAGGAGAAAAAGCGCCTCGATGAATTCAACAAGATAGATTTTTCGAAAATCGATATGGATTTTGTTGACCAGAATTTCAAGCGCTTAGCGACGGAGAAAAACATAGACGAAAAGGTGCTCCGTGGTGTGTATTTCGAACCGCGCGCATTTTGGGAAAATCCAACTCAAGAGGTTTGTGCTATGCTGCACTTTTCGCAGTGGTATCACGGCGTTTCAGATGTTTTCTTTCCCGTCGAGCACAAACATCCATATCTTGCAAAAGAAAATTATCGCTCGTCTCGAGAGGAATATATGAAAACAAATATATTATATGAGATAAATGAGTATATGAAAACGAAAAAACTACCTGAGATAAGCAAAGAAGATTTCGATAAGTCGCTGAAGATAGAACGCTCAGATACTGAAAAATGCTACGACTACGGCACATGTGAAATGTACACCGGTCCAGCAACACCAATCGTAACGTATTTGGAAGCTTTTTACAGATTTCCGTACGATCCGAAAACCGACAAGTTTACAGCTGAATTGGCTCTAAAAAAGTAAGAAGACGAGAGGGGAATTTTCCCCTCCCTATGCAAATTGACATATCCCCTCACATATGGAATTCTGGAAAGGTAAGTTACCATTGTGAATGGGAAGGATACAGTGAACTTTTTGAAAGTTTCAGCAGTCTTTGGAGCGATTGTGTTGGGATCAGTTGAGGTATCATCCGCAACTATGGATAAGGTATCTTCAACGGGTTCGGAACCTGAGATTGCGCAGCAGTCTCTTACTACCTACGAGCCGACTTCTACCAAAAAGCCGGAGGAATTCGAAATACAGACGGATGAGGATTATCTGTACAGGCGGTACGTCGAAGCATCAAACCGATTGGGTTCAAAAACTCAAGGAATTTGGGTATCTCAAGAAGCGCTGCGTGGCGACTATCTCAATCCACGTGAATTTTGGTCGCAGCCATTTGCCATCATACTGAAAACTCTTTCTCCGGCACTTCAGCGGTATGATGTGCCGACGATGATTGTCCAATACCACAATCGCTATTCCGAACTCGAAACGTGGATAAGGTCTCCTGAGTATCAGACTTGTGGTGATGACGAGAGAAAGAAAAAATGGCTTGAATTATTCGAAATCAAAGAAAAAAGATATAATCCCCGCCAACTTGAAGAAAAACTTGAAATGTCAATTATCGAGATATTGATTGAACGTGCTACAGGGAGGAAATTTAATGCCTATGATAAAAAGGATTTTGAGCGGGAGAAAGATTTGTTTTTCTCCATATACGAGTCCTTCAAGATAACGCGGAAGACTGGAAATTATGAAAGCCCGGATAAAGACGGGTTTGCTCGTGGGTTTGTGCATAACGCAATGCTCGAGTATTTCGCCCCGTACTTTGCTCCACGCTTCGAATTGAAGGGGTAGTCTGTCTTTCGGGCGCTCACAAGCCCGCTCTGGTTTCCCCTTGCGCGATTTTTTAGGGTTTGTAATAATAACGGAGACGGGCGCCCATAGCTCAACTGGATAGAGCGTCAGACTACGGATCTGAAGGCTGAGGGTTCGAATCCTTCTGGGCGCACCACGGTGTTTTTCAGGGGAGCACGGGCGAATGTCGGTGAGTTATCAGGTTCGATTCACGGGAATTTTGGGTGGTTTTGTGTTATCGCTTTGTGTCGCTAGTGCGCAGCAGACGCAAGTGTATCAGGCAATGGCTGGTGCAGCACCTCAAAATGTTATTCCACAAGGACAGTACCCGCAGCAGTATTCTTCGCCGGATCTGAACGCCCAGAATTATCCTCAGCAAAATTACACTCAGCCTCAACCGCAGTCTCCGCAAAGCGGGTATGCACAAAGTAACGGCAATTTGTCGACGATTTCGTTGAGCAACATGTTTTTGGAGTATTACCCAAAGCAGGGAAGTGATTTCGCTGCCTCGGTTTATTACAACGAGGGCGGTCGGATGGTGAAGCGCGATATAAGTTACGATCGCCTGCGCAAGACTTTTGTTGTGTTTTGGGGAGATTGGTGTCCGCACTGTCAAAGGTTCCTTACTGAGTTCTCTAAGTATGCGGAGACACTGAAATCAAAAGGCGTAAAGCTGGTGTTCATAGACGTGCCATCGGAGGATAATCTGAAGAATTGGCACGAACCAACCGTTGATGACTACAACACTGCAAAAGAGCGAATAACGTCGTACGGCATCAATCTTTCTTCCGGAATTGAATTGGTTATGTTGGGCGAAAGAGCTGCTTTGGCGCGTTCTGGCATTGAAGGGTTGCCCGTTGCCATTGCGATTAGGGATGCACACGAGTATTTCCGCGGAGTAGGCAATGCTGGTACATCAAAATTGCAATTGTCGAACCCCGATGTGCTGCGGCAATTTTTGGAAATCTGGGACGATGAAAACCTGGATATAGCCGATACTTCGGATACTTCAGATGAAAAGTCTAAAGCTACAAACAAACAGAAGGCGAAATCTTCAACAGGTACTCGTTTGAAATTGAAAGGCAAATCTATCAGACGCAGCGCGATAAATCGTGGTCAAAAAGCTCCTCGTGCCTCTGCAGATATTAATGCTACGTACGCGACTGAGTTTCTGAATACGACAATGTGGCCTACGATCAATGCTGTGACACAGCCACCAGCAGAACCCGTCAAAAAACGCGGTGGGTGCACTTGTTCATAACGCATTCTAGTTTATGAATGGTCGGCGTAGTGATAGGCACACTTTCACAAAACGTGCCGCCATTTTTACTTTGATAGAATTTGTCCTGGGACTGGTTGTACTTGCGCGGTTGGCATATCTTCAGATTTTTCAAGCTGAGCGTTATAAGCTACTTTCCGATAATAACCGCATCGTATCAAAATGCATTCTGCCAAGTCGCGGTAGAATACTGGATGCAAGGGGAAATCACCTTGCAAAGAATGAATTTTCGTATTCTGCCGTGTTCGACCTTCTAGCAATAAAGCCTACCGAGCGAGCTGAGGGTATAACCGCTCTTCTAAAATATCGCGATTTTGATCAAAGTGTCGTCGATAAGTTGAAAAATTTACCGCGGATCGTGAATAACGAAAACAGGTTTATTCTTTTGCAAGAAGATCTGGATTGGACGACACTGTCGGGGTATTCCATACTGACATCGAAGGTTCCAGGGTTAACCATCGAAAAATATCAACGTCGAAGATACCTATTTCCCGAAATTCTCTCGCACGTAATTGGATATACTGGAGCGCCGACAAAAAGCGATATCGAGAAATTTGACAATGCTGCCCTTTCGGTTCCTACAGCGAAAATTGGAAAAACCGGCATTGAAAAGCGGTATGAAGAGCAACTGTTCGGGCATGCTGGTACCAAACACATAGAAGTCGATTCAAGACGTCGTTTTGTCAGAGAGATAGACAATCTATCTCCCGCTGCAGGTGAAGATTTGACACTCACTATCGACCTTGCGCTGCAACGAAAAGTTGCCGAACTTGTTTCTCAGCATGAAAGTGCAACTTGCGTTGTTATGGATGTTCATACTGGGGCTATACTAGCCTTCGTTTCACACCCTGGGTATGACGCGAACCTATTTATGCAAAGGGTGAAAAGTTCGGAATTGAAGGCGCTCTATGACAATCCGTACAAGCCTATGATAAACAAGCTCATACACGGACTTTATTCCCCAGGCTCTGCATTCAAAATGATGACTGGACTTGCCGCATTGAAAAAGGGCGTAATTACCAAGCACACAAGATTTACCTGCCGAGGAGTCTACGAGCTTGGACGACAGAAATTCCACTGCTGGAGATGGAAGTGTGGTGGGCATGGCTCCGTTAATCTCCAGGAGGCACTTGCAGGATCGTGCGACGTTTTCTTTTATAATCTGGCACGGCTGCTCTCTCCAGATGAAATAGCAGCGACCGCCCGAGATTTCGGCTTGGGTGAGCCAGCAGGTATCGATTTACCAAACGAGAAGTCTGGACTGATACCCACAAAATCGTGGAAGAAAAAACACAAGAAGCAGAGCTGGACAACTGGAGATACATTCAATATGGCTATAGGGCAAGGCTTCGTCCTAACGACCCCTCTACAGTTGGTGAAGATGGTCGCCATACTGACAAATGGCTTGAAGCCTATACCCCCGCATCTTGTTGAAAGAAAAACAACTGACGATCCTACTCCGCTGAAGTACGACCCCGAACATATACAAGTTATTTTGGATGGGATGTACGACGTCGTAAATGCCCCATATGGAACCGCCTGGAATGCCGGACTTGACGATTTTGAATTCTGCGGAAAAACTGGAAGCTCACAAGTCTTCAGAATAACCGAACGGTTACGCCGCGAAGGCAAAACCGTCTCAGACGACTACTGGAAAAAAGAGCATGCCATCTTCGTCGGTTATGCTCCAGCCGATGCTCCGCGAGTTGCCATAGCAGTCCTAGTTGAACACGGCGGTAGTGGAGCTCACACAGCAGCTCCACTAGCACGAGATGTTCTGCTCGCAGCAAAAACTACATTGGGATTTTAGCCACCTGCGGGCAAGTTACACGTCAAAACCTGACGCCAAAGCCGAGTTTTACGATTTGTGAATGCAAGCGCACGTTCACTTTTCCGTTCACCGGTAAAACTCGGCCGCCTCCACTAGATCCAGTAACTTTAAACCCGCCTTGGCGAATACGCTTAGGGAAACGGTAATTATACTCTAACCTCGCATAAAACCTTTCTGAGATATCCCATCTCGTTCCAAGAGCTACGATTGGAGAAAGTGCCATCTTGCTTTTCCCCACTTTGCTTCCAAGAGTGGCTTCCCTACTGTCTGTCCCCAAAATCATGAGAAGCGGTGTCAGAATCGGAGCATACTTGTACCTCATTCTTGCACAGTCAAGCCCCGCACCAGCGTATATTCTCACTTTCGGCAGAACGAAGTATCCAAACTTCAGCATGATCCCGAAATTCAGGTTGTTTTTTACCGAAAAAATGTTTCCCCTACACGTCTTCGGATCACCTGTGCCAGTACTGACCGTAAATTCGTTTACGTCAAATTTCCTAGATCTCAAACCGGCGAACAATTCTCCTGCGAAAAACAACCTATCGTACTCGTATTCCGCACCGAAGAGAAGATCAACAACGGGAGAGGTCTTACTTTTGTTATTGGCTGGGCGGCAGAATTTTGCCCAATCACTATCTTTGGTAGCGGTGAGTTCGCTGCGATTTTCCTTGTATCTGTCGAAGGATAAACCGGCATCTAAGCCAGCGTAAAATCCCCACCCTTTGTTTGATGACGCATTTGAAGCAACTGCCCCTGAGGCAGCGGCGGCGGTTAGCACTACTACTGATAAAATCTTTTTTGTATTCACAATAACTCACAGATATACTTAGAACTTAACTTCATTTGTATTTTCCTGTATTTTACCCTCCCGCAACTATATTTTAATTATTCTTTAAATTATTTTGTGCAGGTTGCAACTTTGCAACAGTAGAATGAGGCGGTTTTGCATATAACCTATGGGTGAGACGATAAATAAATTATGAATGAATATAGCATATATTGTTTTTTATGAAGCAATTTGAGACAAAAATAAATGCAGACATTATCAATATTTGTGGAACGCAAATAGATTACATCCCTTCTCACAAGAGCTTCACAGAACGCAAATTTGAGAGGCGGTTAAGTGTGGTAGAATATAAATGTATAAATTAAATATAGATTTTGAATACGCTATAAAATCGTGGAAAAATTAGCAAAAAAACATGAGAGCTATAACGGATTTTGATGAGTTTGTTTAACGGGTGTGTTAATCAAGAACCCTATGTTTTTTCCCAAAGGGACTACTGGAAAAAATCTGATTTGCCGAGCGGCAGTCAAGCTTGTAGGGCGAAGCCCGAAAAGCGAGCGTTAGCACAGCGTGGCTTGACGGTACGCGGAAAGGCAAAACAGTACAATGCGTCACGCCCTTTGAAAAAAATAATTTCTATACTTCTACAAATTAACATTACAAAGCAAAAACACCGGATTACCAAACACATAAACGTAAAAAGACGACAACGTATCACATTGTTTCGATCGTCATATCCATTTAATCGCGAAGCTTTTATTGGGAGGGCAATTTTACTTTTTTCAAAAATCTCTGAGCTGCGCACCTTTCCATTCATTTTTTGTCGCAAATGAAAAGCATCGTGTTCCCGAAACTGCATCTATATAACAACATTCCCCATCTCCGTAGCCGCATAATCTTATGATGCCTCGTTTACAACAGCGCCTTTACCTTTCCAAGCAGTTTTGACGTAGCGGCGGCGGTTATGTTGTATGTGCCAGACTTTGCCTTTTCGTACTCTACAAACCCACCGGCTTCTCTCAGCAGTACAAGACCGCTAGCTATGTCCCAGAGGTGAACGTCTTTTGCCGCAACAGCGTCGTACTTCCCGGCGGCAAGGTAGGCTAAATCGAGCGCAAGCGACCCGGTCTTCCGCAAAATCGCCCCAGCAGCGACTATCTTTGCATCGATATCCGGGGACACCCTTGTTACCACGACCGCTTCCTCAATATCTGCCCGACGCGAAACCCGTATTCTATTCCGGTTACCCAAAAATGCTCCACCACCGACTTCAGCTTTGAAGCAATCTCCGCGCAGTGGATCAAGAGTTACCCCTGCTGTAAATTTGCCATCATTCATGAGAGCTATGTTTATCGCGAAATACGGTATCCCTCGCATAAAGTTGTTTGTGCCATCAATCGGATCAACGACCCATACAGACGATTTATCCGCATTTTCAGAAAAGCCGGACTCTTCGCACAAAAAAGAAAAGCCAGGACGAGCCTTTGAAAGCTCGTATACTATCTTTTCTTCCGATTTCCTATCTGCGGATGTTACAAAATTGCTGAAGCCCTTTCTGGAAACCTGCAGTCTCTCGAGTTCACCAAAATCTCGTACCAGCAGGAAAGCCGCCTTTTCAGCAGCCTTTGTCATAATGTGAAGGACAGCTGAGCCGTTCATTTCGCCCTTTCGACGTAGGAAGCGTTGGAAGTATCGACAACGACCATCGTACCCGGCTCTATGTGCTGCGGCACCATAATCTTTACCCCATTCGAAAGTATCGCTGGCTTGTATGAGGATGTCGCAGTTTGCCCTTTGACGACAGGCTCTGCCTCGACTATCTCAAGCGTAACGGTAGCCGGGAGAGATACGCTGATCGGAGAATTTTCATAAAGGCAAATGTTAACAACCATACCATCTGCCAAAAATGCCACAGCATCACCGACCAAATCTGCTGGGAGCTGGATCTGCTCATAGGTCGTCTGATCCATAAAGTGCAGATCGTCGCCATCACGATAGAGGAACTGAAAAGCCTTCTCCTCGAGGAATACCTTTTCGACAGTGTCGGCAGTACGGAAACGCTCGTTAAGCTTCTGCCCACCGCGCAGCTCCTTCATCTCGGTTTGCATAAAGGCGCCCCCCTTCCCAGGTTGCACGTGCTGCGTCTTCGTTACGATCCACAATTTCGAATTGTGTTCCAGAACGTTGCCAATCCTGATGTCATTCGCGCTAATCTTCATCCAAGTGTCCACATATATTTGGTAGCGGAGAAGGGACTTGAACCCCTGACACGCGGATTATGATTCCGCTGCTCTAACCAGCTGAGCTACTCCGCCAAAATCCGACACCTCCATTATCCCCGCAACGTAGCCATCGTTTCAAGATGTTTTTTGCAATTTTGCCCTTTGTCGGGTCTTTGGGGAGGCTATAGAGCTAGATATTATCGTCGAGGTGCTTTGTAGCAAAATATAGAAATAATTGCGAGGAATGCGTGGAGTTATGTAACGGTAATTTTCAAGAGGACTAATTAAATTTCAATTTCTCGTTATAATTTATTGGCACTTTAATATTATTTAACAATGGAGTTGCAATGTCTTTTGAGCTCCGTGAACTATAATATAGTTTTTTTGATGTGATTTTTTTGTTTGTTGCTATCTCCTCTGCTTTGAAGTTTTTTTATCACCTCCTCTATCCTTTTGCTATTGTAAAACTTTCTGTCAGGTACAGAAGGTTTAAGTGGCAGCCTCTCATATTTGCTGTGGCGTAAATTTTTGATATAGTCCACAATCTTAGTCTCTCGGTTTCTTTTCTCCGCATCTCTAAGTATTACAAATTATACAATATATAAAAGGGGGACAGTAGCAGAAAATTGCAAAGAAAATTCCAATGATTAGGGTAACGATACTGTGGCACCTACGGTCGAGAGAATATTTTGTCGTAACGTCCGGACAGATAAGTATAAAGGAGGAAAATAAGTGGCACATCGTAGGCAGGATACCGTTGGGATTTCCAAATCTTAAAAATTTACTCTTTTAATCCGCCCTCCAAGCGTGCTCTCCAGCTTTCAGCCGGTAGGTTATCTCTTTTTTGTTATGCAGTTTCGGTATGTTCATGGCCATCATACTCATTCAAGCCTGTGTAAATTGAATGCAACCACGCAAACTGTACTGGTAGCAGAAATTGCAGGAAAGAAGACATGCCACATATGAAGGCGGCATCTTTGCCGACGGGAAAAAACCGCTTCGGCATTGCGTCTGTTATCAAAGGCATATAGACTGTTCCCATAGTTGTGGTGATTTCTCCGCGCATTCAACCGGGAATATACGATATGGACGAGCTCGTTTTAGTTTTTTCAGGTTTTTCCGGTGTTGGTAAGTCGACCTTGATCAATCATCTGCTATCTGAGCTTGGCGATGACGCTTCGCTTACGGTGTCCTGTACAACCCGTGCTCCCCGCGAAGGTGAACATGATGGCGTAGATTATCATTTCATATCGCACGATAAATTTGATCAACTAGTACGGTGCGGAGAGTTTCTCGAACACGTTCAGTATTGTGGCAATCGGTATGGTACTTTGAAAAGTGCAGTCAATGATGTGCTACGGAACAAAAAAATTTGCATTTTGGATTTGGAATTCGAGGGTGCCTATAGTGTACTCCACGGAAATGCTTTCGATTTCCCCTGCGTCGGCATACTGATCCTGCCGCCATCGCTTAGATCCCTGGAGAAGCGTCTGCGCGCTCGCCATTCCGAAACCGAGGAATCCCTCAAGCTTAGGTTGACGGAGGCGTTTCAGCCGAAGCGGATCGCGAAGTACCACCACGTTATCGTTAACCGTAACTTGGAAAGTGCAAAGGTTGAACTGTTGCAGATCGTAAAGTCGTATATTGCGAAATGACGGGGGGCATTATCCCCCGTCAATCAAGAATGCGTTACACGTCCAGATACATTGACAGCGCTTTCACATCATCTCTGAAATAGAAGTCGTAGAACCCTAGTTTCTGATTGAGCTGTTGCAAGGCGTATCTATGCAGTGGTAAACATGTTTGAACATGTCCTAGCCTCACCCCATAAAACATCTCCTCTCGTCCATAACCGTTCAGAGCCAAATATCCTGCCGCACAGTATGCCGCGTCGTTCAGTGGATCGTAGTAGTACTCTTTTTTTCCATTCACCTTGAGTGGAAAGATGCCATACATACCAAACGCTTCATAATCATCGTCGTAGACAAGCGTCAGCAATTTATCCACACCTTGCCAATCAATCCATGAAAACAAACTGTAGTTAAAACGTCTAAGGCGGGACTTAAGGTATCCTTTCAATTCGCTTTCTTTTTTATCATTGAGAATGAAATAACCTTTTCTTTTTCCATCTTCCATATAGAGTTGTTCATAATTTTCACTATGCGTTTCACTTTCCATAAGAGCTTTTCTGCCATACGGGGTAGTGTAGCCCATCCAGTGTATCACCTCATGCGGCATAGCATGTTTGCCTTGGTAAAAATATCCCTGCAGCTCCCCAATTTTATCGATGGATGTGCAGAACGATGCGTCTCCGTTTTCCTCTGTATGTTTTAAGCATATGCAGTTAACATCTCCTTCTTTTATGGCACCTAAGAAGCCAGTTTCACTGTCCGTTTTGTGGATAGAGCTTTTGACGAAGAACATATTGGAGGCTTTCTCCATACGCTCTCTAGCGGTCTTGCACTGAGCCAGCGTTTCTGCTTGTTTCATCCCTGCCGAACATATGACTTTCACCACATTTTTACCAACTGGGTTTTGAACCATTGAAGCTATGTATCCTCGGAGCTTTTCGGATGGAAGCTCTTTATTGCTTCCCACTGAATAAACCCCCGCTCTCATAAACTTATCAACAAGTTCTTCAAGATCCGTTGCGTCATTTGCTCTTTTGTTGTAGTAGCCAATTTCCTCCCTGTGCGAAATGACTTTCATCTCCCCAAACAAAGGATGCTTAACTGTTTCGCCGGTAAGTGGTGGAGTATCATTTCCACCGGTCATAGCCATAACGCCAGGAATAACCAGAGCGATGATAGTTGATTTTAGAATTCTTCTTAACATATTTACCTCCCCTAAAAAGAAATCTTCATAAACCATCCAATTACATTATAACATTATTTAATGTTGTATTGCAAAAGACGAACAGATTGCCGATGGAGCGAAAAGAGCTGGGTCGGCAAGTGATATTGGAAACTCAAAAATCTTACTCTGTATTTCTTTGCTCAAATATGGACGTACTCCGCTATCGAAATTAGAGAACGGCGTAGAGTGATATGGTGATTATGCTCAAAATCAACGGAGCTATTTCAAACGGCAAAGATGCAGATGTGAAGATAAAGCCTGAGTTTTGCCCAAGGGAACCGGTACCATAAATTGTCATTTTGGGAGGGACAACAGTAAGACACGGTGAAAGTTACGAAACGATCTTTGCTTTTCTCCGACACAACTGTTTGACTTCAGAGTGCTGAAAATAGCGATAAGAAGCTAGGTTATGTCATCAAAATGGCAAAAAGTGTCAAAATGCCACGAATGTGGATAAATTAACAGTGCCTCATTCAAATAATCAAAACTATACAAAACGAACATTATCAATTATATTTTTCGAGCAAAAAAAAATTTAATAAAATATCTAAAACTGCTATACTAAGGATATCTCCTCGTTTCCGGCGCGTTTTGCAACCATTTCCGCTACCCCTCACTGCAAACCACTCTGGCAACAGCAATTAAGGTGCAACGAAAGCAAACAAACGGTATCTGCGATACCGTAGTTTTCGGACAAAAACTACTTCCCTACTCGCTGCAATATTGTTTGCTTGAACGTGTTATCTTCGGTCGTCAGCCTAATTTTGATAACCGACATCTCGTTTTTGAATACCTCGGGTACTTTGACGTAATCCTTCATAGTAGTAACCAATCGAGCGCCAACGCTCTTTGCTGCCCCTATCAGCTTTTGTATTTCCGTTATTGTATACGGATGGTGGTCTGAAAATGCCACGAAATCAATTATGTTGTACCCGCAATCAGCCAACGTTTTTTTGAATTTCGGCGGATATCCCAATCCGCAAAACCCGATCACCCTATTGTCCTCGACCTCGAGTGGTTCAACTACCTCCATCTTCGCATTGAAAATCGGAATACTCGCGTCAAGCGATCGTATTCTTTCTTCAAGCCCGGCATTTCTTTCACCGATAACCAGCACCATATCAGATTTGCGAATTCCCGACCTAGCGCTCTCCCTGAGAGGGCCAGCCGGAAACAAATGACCGTTTCCGAAGCCCTGCTTCGCATCAACGACGAGTATCTTTAAGTTTTTTTCCAGCGAGTTATTCTGAAAGCCATCGTCCATAACAAGCACATCGGCTCCGGCTGAAACCGCGGCTTTTCCGGAGTTCACCCGGTTTCTCCCTACCCATGTCGGAGCAACCCTAGCGGATAAGAGCGCTTCGTCGCCAACTTGAAGGTACGAATGAAGACGCGTATCAACCCTGACAACATTTTTCAGGTACCCACCATACCCAGCCGTCAATATATGAGGCGTCGCAAACTTCTCTCGCAGGATATTGCATACAAACTCAACTGTTGGCGTTTTCCCTGCACCACCCAGGACAACGTTTCCGACACAAACAACAGGGACGGCAGCCTTCTCAGGAGTTACTGAATTCAGACGAGCATTCGAGACGAACGAATACACCTTCGAGAGCGGAGAAAGTATCTTCACCAGACGGCTATTCTCGTCATTCCAAAATTTCGGCGAAGACAAAAACCTCAACACATCCACCCCCAAAACAAACTCAACTGGAGCGGATGATGGGAATCGAACCCACGTAACCAGCTTGGAAGGCTGGGGCTTTACCATTAAGCTACATCCGCGATTGGTGGAAGGGGTAAGATTCGAACTTACGTAGACGAACGTCGGCAGATTTACAGTCTGCTGCCTTTAACCACTCGGCCACCCTTCCAACCCAGCTTGTACGACTCTACCACTTTTCTTCCATAGTGTCAAGTGGAAGCTCGCTAAGCGTTGCAAAAAACTATGTGCAACAGTTTGGATAATAGGAAAATTGTTACAATACTTTTCTATATTAATGCAATAAATATTTTGTCGGATTACATTTTAGATAGACTTGATTTTTTGATTGTGAATTTTGTATTGACACTCACACTTAATTTAGTTTTAAGCGAGTTCTCCATCCTGATAGGCAATTTTAGATTATTTTATTTCACAATAGTATTCTATTTTGATGTAAATGTGAGGTTATGGCATCCTCTCACCAGGTTCTTATCGCTTGGCTAAATCTATCAGCGCTCATGGGGGGCTGTATGATCGACACTTGTATTTACTATTCCATGAAGTCCGCTTTCCCAATCCCTTTCCCCCTACACAACCTAACTTTCCAGTATCCTTCTTCCCTTCCATAACTATACCTCCAGTGCAGCCTGAAGCAACACGTGCTCGAAGACTTTTTCTCAGAAAGCTTGACCTATGCTGATGTAAAAGTTAAATGGAGAATCTATCCTTCGCCCGGTCGTGGTTTTTCTGCGTGTTGCCGGAAAGGCTATGTCGCCGCGTATAACTCCAAATGGTGTATAGTACCGGGCGCCAAAGCCGTATCCAAAAAGCATTTTTTTCCACGGATGTTTTGTCCCTCGTGAGTGAACTCGCCCACCTTCCAAAAAGGTAACGAGCCCGAAATCGTCGGATACACGAAATCGCGGTTCGACCCCAATTTCAAAAACGCGCTCACCTCCAAGAGGTTTCTTTCTGTCGTTTACCTCCCCTATTTTTTGATAGCCGTACCCTCTGACAGAATTTGCCCCGCCGGAGAAAAGAAGTTTATCTCGAGGCGTTTTGTTTTTGCGGTTATTGAAAATTGCGCCAACTTTGGAATACACCGCCAAAACAGCTGCATTCTTGAAAGCATTTTTCTGGATAGGAAAATACACCGACGCCCTGCCGGAAAAAATCGACATATTGGTCAAGTTGCCAAGATATGGCGTAATCACCCCAAGGCACCGTGCACCTTTTTGCGGATCAAGGAAATCATCGGTTGTATCGAAATTCACCCCGAGAGGTATTCCTACTGCCCTGAATTTCACGGTGTTCTCAGCAATTTTGTCTTTTGTCTTGGCATTCTCGCCACAAATACCCACACCGACATTGACTTTTGCTCCAAGAGATTGCCAGAGCATACTTTCGGCTCCGACCTTTGACACATCATATGATGGGACGTCTTCCTTCGAATAGAAGGCTTGATTTGCCAATCGCTGCCTTCTAAAAAACACGTCATACACGTCGTACTTTACCTTTAGCGTTCTATTTTTTTTCGCTACATCGGCTAGTACAGAAAATTTAGATCCTTTCCCATCGATGTTGTAGTGTGTCCATGAAAAGAGTACACCGAGTTTTTCGGAGGAACCGTATTTGATGCCAGCGGCAATATCTCGTAGCAGTGCTTCTTCGATATTAAGGGTTATGGTTGTATGCGAAATTTTGTGATCTTTTGGATCGATAACAGGTTCACTGAGACTTATGTCAATTCCGGCGAAAATTCCGCTTTTCATAATTTCATTTTTTGACATTTCGATTTTTCGCAAATCATACACGTCTCCAT
>JAFUUW010000098.1 GCA_017471265.1 Alphaproteobacteria bacterium | reverse complement strand
CTGCCGTCAAGCCACGCTGCGCTAACGCTTGCTCTGAAGGGCTTGACTGCAGCTCGGCAAATCAGGGCTTTTTCTTCGCCCCTTCTGGGAAAAACAATAATTCATATCTACTGGTCAACATTATTTAACATATTAAATTGCAAAAACTATGCTTGTAATTTTGCAGCATCTTCAAAAATCTGTATTTAATTCACATGTACAAAAAATCTTTTCATTGTACTCAGAACCTTTTGGGGCTGCTACTTTACGCCTTCTATTCCTGAGACGCTAATCAAGAACATCTAAAATGAGTAAATTCTACAAAGAGACACTAAAATTACTTCAAAAAAGAATGGATAACCTACCGGCTGGAGATCGGTAGTTCTAGCTCACGCTTGAAGAGTGGATTAAGAGAGTAAACTCTTAGAATTCGGATGTTTTAAAGCCACCATATTTACGGTTTTATCTACCCAGCATTATGCTTATTTCATTCGAACATTACCACAAAATATCATATTGTGTTCAGTATCTTCTTCAATTCTTGAAATTCTCCCCGTACCCACCAGCTATTTTTTCACTTTATACACATATAACTTTTGATATTGCGATATGCAGAGATACCAAAATCAGCATATGAGGAAAGCACACTCCCGCTTATTATATCCACATGGTTGGCAAGATATATTTTCTTTACCCCTTCCACACATCTTGCGCTATACATCATATTACATCTTTTTTCGCGCATCATACTAAAATATTTTACTTAAAGGCAAAAGGCTTCACCCCACATTCTAGAAATAAGCTCTCCTACCCCGGTGCGGATAATTGCGTATGACACCTGGGGTTGTGTTATTTGTCAAAATATGATACACTGAATACGTAGTTGGGGAACATGGGTGATTATGGATCTTTTCGTGAAATCTTGGTTTCGTTGGCTTCTTTGCTTTGTTGTAGTTTGTTTTTTGCAGTGCTCTTTTGCGTTACGTCCGGATAGGGTCAAAACGAAAGAGGAATTCACTCAGATCGCCGTTGATATGGCATATAGAGCGCACGTTGCTACGATCATACAAAATGGTGAGGCTCCGGCTTGGTTTGAACAAAAAAATCAAAAAGATAAATTTGTATTCGCAGACAGCATTTGGGAATACATTTCTGATGTCCTGGCTCAAAATGCTGTTTCTACACATGACATGAATTCCATCATACATATTCGTTCCAATGATTATAACAAATACTGCGGGGCAAACTGGAATGCATTTCTTTTTAAGAATTTCATCAATCGAGCTCTGGATAGCCGAACTGCGATTGAAAAACTCAACTCTAGCCTGATCACAGAAACGGCTGAATTTCTGTGCAATAATGGGCTTGTCTCATACCGAGAAGCGCTGTTTGGAACTCCGGGTACCGATAACAAGATTTCTAACGGTGCCGTCCGGGATATCAATATATACGCAAGAGCGCTAAAGCTATTCGATTATCTCAAGAAGCTTCGAAATATACTCGGTGGAACATCTTCAGATGCTGCCCCTGGCATTTCCGGGAAGTTTGATGAAGAAAAGAAGTGTGGAACACTGACATTTAATGAATTTTTTCCTCGCTCCGGAGGGGCTATTTGTGATGAACGCAATAAGTTAAGAATGACAATTGGTGCCGGAATACCGTGTTCAGACCCAATGATTTGTGAAACTGAAAAGGGGTTAATCAAACTCAATAGCCAGATGAAGGTTGTGGCAACGAAAGAATTGCCTGAAAACTGGAACGCTTTGCCAAAGTTTCTTACGTCGAGAACTTTGTGTTTTGAAAATGGTTTGTTCAACAGTGTTAACAATTATCAAACTCATCTATCTCATGATCCGGGTTTTACCACGTTTGATTGTGTTACTGCACACTCTTACCATGCTGTTTCCCCAACAACTTTTTCTATTGACGTTCCTTTATCAGAACTTCAGCCAGATGGAATTGCCCTTGATACGAATGTCACGGTTTTTCAAATTTCCAAACGATGTTTTGACGACGTTTCTAAAGATAATGATTATAAAGATAATGATTATCTGGATTTAAGACCTCAGTGGGTAATGCTGAAATACTTGCCGCCAGAACTTCTGGGTAAAGGTTTTACTGTATCAGGAAAAGCTGAATGTAGGATCAGAATTTTCAGTAATAACGGGAAAGAAGACGGAGACGAGATCACACTCAGCAACGATGATCTCTCTTTGCACAATGATGCTTACGATATAAAGTTTGATGATAATTCAATTGGATATTACTCTGGAACGACTGCATCCGGGGACAGTTTACAGATCAAATCAATCACTAAAGACAACAGAAACGAAACTAGAGCACTGCTGTATGATGTGGTTTTTACAGATTGGAGCTACGGTGGAAAAGCACTGCAAGAACCAAAGCGTCAAGGACTCATTTTATTTCTGTCAGAAGCGGATCTAAGAATTTGGGACGATAATTTTGACTACGGGTTGTACTTTGCTTTGAAAGACCTGTCCATAGTGAAGAACAACGCGAAAATACGCAAACTTTTGGGGATTGGATAAGGAGGGAACGCAGGATGCGACGATACTCGTCTATTGGAGCCTCCTCCATACGCACCTTGTGCCTCGAGATCCCAGGTCATTTTTATGCAAAACCTCTACTCCTATTCCGCCCCCTATATCGTCGATATGTGTGAGATTATGGCACGACTTATTTTTTTGGTAATAAAATATATTTAAGTATTAAACGCGTGATGATTTAAAAAAGAGGTTCTGCGCCAACGGCATCAATAATACGTTCTAAATAAAAATGCACATTCCCACTACATAAGAAGCGATTGACTTCATTCGAGCGCCCCTTACCGTAATTTTTTTGAAATCCAAAACCCTAACTACTCAAGTGGGAAGGGATGCCTGGATTCGAAAAAGTACGACTTATCCCCTTCACTTTGTCGAAAATTTTGCATATAATCGTTCGCGTAGTTTTAAATTTTTGACTTTAAAACGTTAAAAACATTAAAATTTTTCCTTTTAGCAACATGGTGTCTCTCCGTGGTGCTAGGGATGAACGTGGAGAAGCAAGGGCACCTTGATGTGGTGTATCACGGGATGTTTAACTATATGCAAGTTATCTCTCACAATAAGGAGCTCGAGACTTACAGGCAATATTGCCTCAAGCAAAAACTTGATCCTGATGATAAAGAAACGGTTCTTTCGAACTTTCAAAAGTTCTGTTGTCTGTTTCCTGAAGATAATGATGTCTTGGGAGAAATTGTTTTAACAAACAATACTGGAATTTATTGTAAATATGAATTAGAAGATGCTTTTAAGTATATATTACAACATCAAAAAGCCGTTGATGTTATGAAAATTATAGTTTCACAGTATTTCAATAGTCCTGAATTGCCTAAAATGGTGTATTGGAATGGTAGACATGAACTGCCTGATGCTTCCGAATTGGCAAATCTCCCCGGACTGCGTTTTATGGAACTGGATCGCACATCCTCCTGGGATATATACAAAAGAGAAAAATATTGATGGCAAGTATGTAACCTACTATGATACTTTGATGGAAAAATTGTGTTTTATTGCAACAGAAAATCAAAATGCGTCTTCTGATATAAACTGGGAAGCCGGATTGGGAAATTTTAATCGAGATGAGATGGATAGTTTTCAAGTTGAATTGTTAAAAAATCTTCCAGATATTCCGGCGAGAGCAATATATTTTGAGGGAGGCAATGCAACAGTCAAATACGTTGACAATGAATTATCATTGCCATCTTTGCTTGCATCGAATTTTCTAAAAATTATTTTCAAAGATCGCGCAACAATGAGAGCAATCTACGGCATTTCTATTATTGATGGAGAATTTCAATATGATCCATTGAATTATTCTGCATATTCTGCAGACGTAGAGGGATTTGTAATAATATGTAGTAACAGAACGAAAGGACGTTTTGCCAATGGATATGAAATGAACAAGTGCTGTTTTGAAGATGGAATTAACTTGTTGAACAGAAGAACCGGAATATTCGATTTTTATTTCAATTGATTTTATGATGGGGGAATTGTTCGTGAAAAAGAAATCGCCCCCACTTGATGATATATACTATCGACAAAACGGAATGAACTGCAGCTACCGACAGCAGTACATAATTTTGAGAACTCGCGAGCAGTTTGAATATATCGAGCTTGGCGAGGAAGTTTCCAAATGGAGGCATCCCCGCCATAGCAAACATCGAGAGAAGTACGAGCCAAGCAGCCAGTGGAGAATACGTCATTGTGCCTTGCAACTGGTGAAAATGTTGCGCCTCAGCTTTCATAATGCCGATGATGAAGCAGCCAGATGAAATGGCATAATACGCGGCATAATTCGTTGCAGCTTCAGGTGCACCATGAGTTGAAGGGATCAGCGCTGCCAGCATAAGACCTATATGCCCCACAGACGAAGAGGCTAGGAATTTGCGAATATCGCTTTGGAAAATCGGAAGGAACGCTCCAACCAACATTGAAATTATGGCGAATGGATATATCATATTCCGACCACCGGATAAAGTTGAAATATCTATAACCTGGACAAATACAACCACTATCAAAAATTTCCAAACGGTATCGAGAAATAGCACTGTCATATAAGAAGCATTGCGATAAAGTTCGATAAGCCACGTATGAAATGGGGCGCATCCGAGCTTGAACAACAGAAAGCCAAGTATCAAAACGTTACTTATATTGGTAATATGATCCGCTTTCACTGAAGCTTGGTTAAGTGCCTCAAATGACAGACTGCCAAATTGGACATAGAGCAAACTGCATCCGAGCAGGTATATGGCGCTCATAACAGCGGATAACAGGAGGAACCGCAACACGCACTTTCGGCAGCCCGAATTATTATGCCCGCTGAGCAAGAGAAACGCCGTCGCAAAGGTGTATACCTCAAGACCTATGAGTAGCGTTATGAAATCCTGCGCCGAGAGGCAGATAGCCGCAGCAAGGGCGATACAATACGTCAAAATGATGAAACCCGGTTTCAAATACAGCCGGCATCTGAACAACCAGAGCCCCAAGAACCACATTCCCATCATCGAGGAGAGAAGCGTGAGTTCACCGAGTAACAAGGGCGATATGGAAAACAGCAATGCGACTGGGGCAAAGAGCCATTGACACCTACCGCTGACGGATATTTTTAATGCAGAAAGAGGAGCTAATCCCGACAGAAGCAGCCACAAGGAAGTGGGGACTAGCACTTCCCTTCCTTCAGTTTTTCGGCGGCTCTTCTTTCAACTTCTTCATCGGAATACCACTTCCCCTCTTCATTCAGGAGATGCAGCTGAATTTGCAGGCGCACATTAGAAAATTCAAACTTGCGTGATAACTTCTTCGATGCGGTATATTTGATGCACGTCATACGGACACGATCTTTAGCAAATGCGTGTTCGACCGATTTCAGGTTTTCCACTTTATCGTCTATAAAGAATATCTTCGATGGCTTGAGCTTTGCGTACTTCAGAAATGACTTCAGAGCATCACCTTTTCCGCCTGCCCCAGAGAAAACTATACCGGACTTGTAGTATGGAGACTTCCAGTCCAAGCCAAAAAACTTCGGCCGCAGATTTGTCCACATCTTTGAGAAATCAAAACCAAAACGGAACAACTCATCAACACGCAAATCTGCGGAAGTAGTGCCATCAAGTGGCTTATTTGCCATTTTCGTCAGCACCATAACCTTTATACCGCGCTTCTGCAACTTCGCAACAAGCCTTGGCATATCACTATCCACCAGAGTTTGAGGCGCGGTCTCCCATATCGTACGCGTTAACTTCTGCCCCAACTCGGGAGACTTCTTCGAAACAGCAGAGAGATACCCCGAAAGAACAGCCCAACCTTCAGGTGAACACGTGGCATCGGTTTGACGTATCAGTACGTCATCGCAATCAAAAATTACAAGCGACTGTTCGTCCGCATCATCCAAAAGTTTTTCGATATCGCTCAACGAACCCGTCGTAACGATCTTGCCCAGCGCAATCTGGGAAAATAACAATAGAAATGCGAAAAACTTCGAGAAAGTAGAAATTTTCATACTGCACCTGCCTTTTCTGCTATAGCCCTAAATGCCTCTAACTTCAAACTGGCTCCGCCAACCAATACCCCCGAAACCTCGGGGAGAGAAAGTATACCCTCGGCGTTTTGAGGAGTTACGCTTCCACCGTATAGTGTCCTTATACCTTGGCACTTAGTCCTCAGAGCTTGCAGCGTGGTCGATATTCCCGAAGGCGTCATGGCGGCTCCAGTACCTATCGCGGAAAGAGGCTCGTAGGCGAGAATTATACTGTCCGGATGTTCCTTCACCAAAGCCAGCGTTTCAGCATCGAGCAATTTTTCATACTCCTCATCAACGCAAAGCACCGCCGTCATACCATTGCGTGTAACGTTCTCTAGCTTCAGTAGGATATTTTGAGGCGTGTCGGTAGAGTACGACTTCCGCCGCTCGCTGTGTCCAAGTATGACCGCCTCGCATCCAACTTCTTTCAACATAGCAGCGGAAACTTCTCCAGTGTGTGCCCCAAAGCCATCGAGCGTAGAACAATCTTGCGCAGCTAGTTTCAGGGTAGGCTCAATCGACTTTGCATATGCAAGAAACGGAAAGGGCACAGCAACAATCACATTCCCAGGAAACTTCGAAGCGGAGAATTCGTCCACCAATTTTGCCGATCCATTCATCTTCCAATTTCCGATGACCAACTTCTCAGACATTACGCACTCACTTGGGACGACTACTGCCGCCATCATAGCATATGTAAGATACTCCACGGGAATTGCAGAGAATACGAATTTGGTAAGCTTTGGTGGAATTATTTTTCCCAAAGGGCTGCTCGCATTATACTGATTTGCCTGTCGCTTAGCCGTCAAGCCACGCTGCGCCTTATGGCTTGCTTTCCGGGCTACGCCCTACAAGCTTGACTGCCGCTCGGCAAATCAGGACTTTTTCTTCGCCCCTTTTGGAAAAAACAATAATTCTTTTATGCTTGCACCTGGATTGCGTACAGTTGCACATTTTTCAGGAGTGTACAAATCTGCCTGTTATACCTCAGATAATTCTGTTCTTCGTATATTGTATTCAGTTCTACATTGGTTTTTGTTGTTTCACTTTTGATAATGTTGATGTTTTGCTTTCTGGAATACTCAGATTGTTATTAGCATATTGCACATAGACTGTCAATCTTATCAAAGGATTAAAAGCTAAATATTTATTTGTCGATTACATTTAAAATGCATCTAAATTATATTTTATTATATAAAAAATACGAACAGCGATAAAACAGAGAAAAATTATAGAATTCGAAGGGGGCTCGACACCAAGATACATTTTGTCGTGAGTAAAACTGATATGCCAATCAGGTGCTTTGTTACAGAAAACAGCAGAGCATATTGCGCATAGATCGTCAATTTTATCAAAAGATTAAGCGGTTACGATATATTTGATAACAAGATATACTTACACAAAAAAATGTAAGTTATAATACTTGCCGAAAAAAGAAAATTGGAAAATTTAAAAGGGGGGTCAAAGTTACGATATATTTTATCGTAGATGAGACTGGTATCCAAATCAGAGTTTTTGTTATAAAAGCCCAAAAAGCAGATTGCCCATAAGTTGTCAATCTTATTGACAAGCTAAATTATTTACCGGTTGTGGTTACGGTACATCAGAAATAATAAATTATGCATCATGCAAAATTCAATGTGGTGCCGTTGAAAAAGTATTGTAAAAATTAAAAATATTATAATCAAGCTCCGCATAAATATCTGATTAAAAACGCCCTTTTGTACCTTAGACTATGGCAAGGCATTGCTACCAGATACTTGAGAAAAGCCTAGTCTTTTCAGTCTGCCATCAACGTTTTCTGTGTCTTATTTTTTACCATCCCCGTATAGACAATATCAAACAAAATCTCCAGCACCTATCCTCTTATCGCCAACCACCTCTTCATCAACGTCGTGGTACAATCGCGTATGTTGTTGCGGTACATTAGGGATTCGTGCGATGGCTAAAGGGAAGCATTATCTGACCGATGAGCAGCTGGAGTATTTCCGTGGACGTCTTCTGAATTGGAAGACTGAGTTGTTACGTGAGAGCGATGGCTTAAAAGAGATGTTGAGCGAAAAGCACGTTGAGGCGGATGCGGTAGATTCTGCATGCAACATCGATAATCAAAACCTGGAGCTTCGAACGAAAGACCGCGCACGGAAACTGATACACAAGATAGATGAAGCTATTGCTCGCATAGATGATGGCACCTATGGGTATTGCGAAGAGACCGGAGAGCCTATAGGGCTGAAGCGCCTTGAAGCGCGCCCTATTGCGACGCTATGCATCGAAGCGCAAGAACGTCATGAACGTATGGAGAAGGACTACAGAGACAGCCAACCGAATGGAAAGTAGGTGCGCATTTGTCGCGGTTGTTGGAGAACCGAACGCCGGTAAATCGACGCTGGTCAACGTAATTGTTGGAACGAAAGTTTCGATAGTATCGCCGAAGGTACAGACAACCAGGCGGCAGGTACGTGGCATTGTGGAGCTCGGAGAGGTGCAGTTGGTTTTCGTCGATACTCCTGGATTTTGCCGACCAAATTCTGCTCTCGAGAGGGCTATAAGCAAAAACATCAAAGGAGCCTACAAAGACGCGGATATGATTTTGCTACTTATCGATGCTTCCTCGAAGGGGGTACGGCGAAGTCTCGACTTCTTGGAGAAGATGAAGCTGACGAAGATACCCTTCTGCGTAGCGATAAACAAGGTTGACATAGCAAAGCGGGAGGACATACTGAAGGTGGCGCAAGCGCTTTCGGCGTATGACTTCATCAAGCGAGTTTTTATGGTATCTGCGCGTACCGGTGATGGTTTGGGCGAGCTCCAGGAATTTTTATGCCACTCCGCCCCGATTGGAGCTTGGCTCTTTGAGCCGAGCAGACCTACGGATGCATCCATGGCGTTTCAACTTGCGGAGATTACCCGGGAAAAGCTGTTCAATCACCTACAAAAAGAACTGCCTTATAGCGTATACGTCGAGACCGAGCAGATGAAGGAAACAGAGAAGAAAGCCAGCATTTCTCAGGTGATAGTCGTTATGAAGGACAGTCAGAAGGGTATAATCCTGGGACGCGCCGGGGGTATGATAAAGACCATCAAAGAAGAAGCCGTACGCGGTATGCGGGGGCTGCTGGGGAAGAAGGTCGACTTAACGCTTTTCGTCAAGGTAAAAGAAAAGTGGACAGAAAAAATGGTGCATCTGCAAAATGCTGGAATTGTCGATTAACTTGGACGAGCTCGCATTCATCACGCTAGCCCTGGGAACTCTCGCTTTTGCCACTTTGGCGGTGCTGGCTACCGATATCCGGACTTCGGTATCGGGTTTTCTCTTCGCGGGACTTTTTGTCTGCACCATCGCATTTTGTGAACTGCCAGCAGAGCAGTCGGTCGTAGCTATCGCTCTAAGCATAACGTACCTCTCGATATCATCACTGTTTTTAATTATGAGGAAAGCTTGTTGCGGAAGTAATACAGTGGAAGCAAAGGAAAAGAAGCTACTGAGATTTTGGTAAAATTATTTTTCCCAAAAGGCGGAGTGCATTGTACTGATTTGCCAAAAATTTTCGCTTTTAACCCCAGTGTTTTTTTCCTATCATTTTCGGGATAAGCACTAGGTGTCGGGTATGTGGGATATGAAATCGTTTCAAGATATCATTTTCGATTTGCAGAAATACTGGGCAAAGCAGGGATGCGTTATTATGCAGCCTTATGACACCGAGGTTGGTGCTGGTACCTCGCACCATGCGACGACACTGAAGGCTCTTGGAGATGACTACTGGGATGTCGCTTTTGTACAACCTTGTCGCCGACCAAAAGATGGGCGGTATGCCGAAAATCCAAATCGGACGCAGTACTATTATCAGTATCAGGTTATTTTGAAGCCAGCGCCTAAAAACCCGCAGCAGCTTTACCTCGAGAGCCTCGAGGCAATAGGCTTTGATTTGTCGGTTCACGATATTCGCTTCGTCGAGGATGACTGGGAAAACCCATCGCTTGGAGCTGCAGGGCTTGGCTGGGAGGTCTGGTGCGATGGGATGGAAATCACACAATACACGTATTTCCAGCAGGTCGGAAGTATCACATGTTCCGTCGTTCCTGTCGAAATTACTTACGGTCTGGAGCGCATTGCGACGTTTATGCAGAATGTCGAAAGCCATTTCGAGATAAATTGGAATGGACGCGAAGATGAACGGAAGCTGACATACGGCGATGTCCTGAAGCGCTTTGAGAGAGAATTTTCGGCATACAATTTCGATGTTGCATCAGTCGATATGTTGTTGGAGCATTTCTCGGATTATGAAAGCGAGTGCCAGAAGCTGTTGGCACATAACTTGGTTATGCCGGCGTACGAGCAGTGCGTCAAAGCTAATCACTGCTTCAACCTTCTCGATGCACGGGGGGTAATTTCCGTTACGGAGCGTGCCGGATATATTGCACGCGTCAGGGCACTGGCAAAAGCATGTTGTCATGCGTGGATGGAAACGTCTGACACAGATAGAAAGGAGGCAAACTGATATGCAAAACGAATTGTTGCTAGAGTTTTTCTCCGAAGAGATACCAGCCAGGTTTCAAAGAAAAGCCATAGCGGATGCTCAAAACGTTTTCACAAAAATTTTGCAAGATTATGGTGCGGAGTTCGACGCTGTTGAGACGTACGTTTCTCCTCGCCGAATAGCTATTCGCGTTTCGGGACTTAAGCCTCAGACAAAAGATTTACACGAGGAAAAGCGCGGGCCTCGGCTGTCTGCACCCGAAAGCGCCATAAGGGGATTTCTGAAGTCGAATGGAAAAGAGAAGTCGGAGTTGGTCGAGCGGGACGGGTATTATTTCCTCAATGTCGAAACCAAGGGGGTGAGCATACCCGATCTTATTCCTGAAATGATCGAGGACTTTATAGCCAATATGCCTTGGCAGAAGTCGATGCGTTGGTACATCGAGGAGGAGCGGTCTCTCAGTGCTTTTTGGGTCAGACCTATGCGCTCCATCTTATGCATTTTTGACGGTAAGGTCATCGAGACGTACATAAAATCCGTTGGACTGACGACCTGCGGTCATACATTCGGGCATCGGTTCCTTGCTCCGGGAAGTTTCCTTGTTTCCGACTTCAAAGATTACGTCGAGAAGCTCGAGAAAAATCGCGTCATCTTGGATTTCTTCAAAAAACGCGAGCTCATCGACCGCGAGTTGACACAGCGAGCTGCTGCCATGGGGCTAATCCCGAGTGCGGATCCTGATTTGCTCGATGAAGTTACGGGGCTTGTTGAATTTCCATTTATACATATTGGAACGATTGAAGAGCAATTTATGAAGCTGCCATCGGTTGTTCTGTCAACTTCGATGCGCGTCCATCAAAAGTATTTCACTATGATATATCCAGGCTCGGTCATAGCCCCGTTCTTTGAGACCGTACTCAACGTACCGGAGACGAAGGTAATGTCTGAAGGGCTCGAGCGTGTTCTTCGAGCTAGGTTGAGTGACGCTGCCTTCTTCTTCAAGGAAGATACGGATGCAACACTTGAGGCGTTCGCACAGCGCTTGTCGAATGTGGTGTTTCATGAGAAACTTGGCTCTATGGCTCAAAAGGTCGACCGTATGATGTCCATTGCGGATTCGAAAGATGAGCATAGAACCATAGCCCTTTGCAAAGCGGATCTGATGTCTCAGATGGTCGGTGAATTCCCGGAGCTGCAGGGTGTGATGGGAGAGATATACGCTGCCGTACAGGAGGAAGAGCCGGCAGTCTGCAAAGCAATACGGGAACATTACAAACCGCTTGGTGCTAATGACAGCTTGCCGGAGACGCAAACTGGCGCGCGTGTGGCTTTCTTCGACAAACTTGATACGTTGGTCGGGTTTCTTGGTATCGGGATCTACCCAACGGGGTCGAAGGATCCATTCGCTTTGAGGCGTGCGGCTCTTTGCATTGTCCGGTTGTTGTGTGATTTCGATGGGGATGTACTAACCGGCGAAAAGCTGTCGTGGTACATCGAGACGCTGGTTACTGCCTATTCCGATCAAGGCGTTGCACTTGAACCTGAAACAATCGAATGTGTTGAGAAGTTCATAATTGAACGTCTGAAAGTCTATATGTCTGACAAATTGGATATAAATGTTGACGTCGTTGAGGCAACCATCTCGTCCTTTGACACCTTGGATTTTGACTATAAAGTCGCTGTAGCAAAGGCTAAGAGGCTAGCTGACCTGTCGGGCAAAGCCGAGTTTTCTGTACTTAAGGAAGCCTACAAGCGCGCCTGCGGTGTGATTGGAGATGCAGAGGTTTCTTCTGAGGCGGTCAATGCTCTGGTGTTCAAGGATGATAATATGCTGAAGCTTCAGGAGGCAATTGTTGCTCTTGGTGCCGATGCAAGCAAGTTTTCACACTTTATCGATGCTGCTCAGGCTCTGTTGACTGCGTGCGATAACGTTCTCATCAATGATCCATCGCCAGAAATACGCATTCGCAACCTACAGCTCCTCAAAGCATTTACAAATCTGGTTGAAGAGAATATAGGAAAGCTATAGGCATACGGGGTTGGGGGCATACATCCCCCCGACCTCCCCCTGCTTTATGTTACAATACTGACGTTCAGGTGTGTTTTGGGTGTGCTTTGGTATACCTTCACGTTAACGATTTACCGGACGAATTTTTGCAAGATGTCGGTTCCGTTGCTGTTGATACGGAGGCTATGGGGCTTCTGCCTCACCGTGATCGCCTGTGCCTAGCACAATTTTCTCTTGGCGATGGGAATGCACATTTGGTGCAGTTTTCGGACTATTCCGAAGCGTGCAACGTGAAACGTATTTTGGCTGATCCGTCGGTTTTGAAGATTTTTCATTACGCCAGGTTCGATATTATGATGCTCTACCAATACTTGGGGGTTATGACAAAGAGCATATATTGCACAAAGATAGCTTCGAAATTGGTTCGGACGTATACGTCAAAGCACAGTCTCCTGGAGCTTTGCAAGGAGCTGCTCAACGTCGAGATATCAAAAGAACAGACGTGCACGGACTGGGGCGCTGGACAGTTATCTGAGGATCAGAAGCAGTATGCTGCAAACGACGTCCTCTATCTTCACAAGCTGAAGGAAAAGCTTGATACTATGCTGAGCAGAGAGGGACGTACGGCTCTGGCTCAAAGTTGCTTCGATTTTCTGGAAACAAGGGTGAAATTGGACTTGATGGCTGGAGAGATGTATGACGTGTTCTCGCACGGGGCATAAAATCGATTGCGTCGAAGAGGCGAAAAGGGTAATTCGCGATGAAGCAAATGCCTTGCTGGTTTTGGTTGATCATTTGCCGGAGCGATTTGAGGACGCAGTCGAGCTTATCCTAAATTCCAGTGGAAGAGTCGTTGTGTCCGGTATCGGGAAAAGCGGACATATCGGGCGGAAGATATCCTCGACTATGGCGTCTTTGGGACAGAAGTCATTCTTTCTTCATCCAAGCGAAGCACAACATGGCGACCTCGGAATGCTCGACGAAAATGATGTGCTGCTTCTGATTTCATATTCTGGTGAAGCAGTTGAGCTATTCCCCGTACTGGATTTTGCAAAACGGATTGGTTCGAAGGTTATATCCATTTCAAAAAGCGATATATCGACATTGGCGAAAAATTCAGACGTACCTCTCGTGCTTCCTGATATCACAGAGGCGGGAACTTTCGGAATAGCACCGACGGTCTCCTCAACGAATACGCTAGCTCTCGGCGATGCACTTGCTATGGCATTGCTAGCGGAAAAAGGTTTTACGAGGGAACAGTTTAAGACATTTCACCCAGGTGGTGCTCTGGGACGCGGACTGACGCCAGTACGCGACATTATGCACCGGGAAATGCCATTGATACAAACTGGCGATAGTATGCAAAATGCTTTGCTTACTATGACAAGTTTTAGCTTCGGGTGCGTCGGTGTCTTGGGAAAGGACGCGTCTCTAGTAGGCATAATAACCGACGGTGATCTCCGCAGGAACATGTGCGTCGATCTCTTAGCGAAGTCGGTTGATGACGTTATGACCGCCAATCCTATAACAATCTGCAAAGATATACTCGCGTCAGAACTGCTACACCTGATGGAAGAAGCAAAAATTACGAACATATTTGTAACGGACGCCCACAATATCCCGCTGGGAATTGTCCACATCCACGACCTATTTCAAAATAGCATAAAAAGATAAATGTTTGCAATACAAATCCCTTTTAGACCTTGCAACTTGCCTTATTTAATATAACTATTTTATAAATTATTGTACCAGTCTCAGTCGGGTTGCGCAGCTTGACGGTTTTGGTGTTCCGGGATAGAATGAAAAAAGAGCTGGTGGTTTCGTGGCTGATATAGTGAGTGTTGACAGGAACAAGGCGTTAGATGCGGCGCTGCAGCAGATTGAGCGTGTGTTTGGACGCGGTTCTGTTATGAAACTCGGTCAGCGCGAGGTCATAGAGATAGAGTCGATTTCAACTGGATCTTTAGGGCTCGACTTGGCTCTTGGTATTGGTGGGTTCCCGAAGGGGCGCATCATAGAGGTGTATGGGCCGGAGTCTTCCGGGAAAACCACTTTGGCTCTGCACGTTATTGCGAATGCCCAAAAGAATGGTGGAAATTGCGCATTTATTGATGCTGAACATGCATTGGATCCCGTATACGCAAGGAAGCTCCACATAGACATAGACAACTTGGTGATTTCTCAACCTGACACTGGTGAGCAGGCGCTCGAGATTGCGGATACGTTGGTTCGCAGCGGAGCGATCGACGTGCTGGTTGTAGACAGCGTAGCAGCTCTTGTTCCAAAGGCGGAACTCGAAGGCGATATGGGCGATTCGCACATGGGATTGCAAGCAAGGTTGATGAGCCAGGCTTTGCGCAAGCTTACGGGCTCGATATCCAGGACGAATTGTATGGTTATCTTTATCAACCAGATACGTCAAAAGATCGGCATTATGTTTGGCAATCCTGAGACGACAACTGGGGGTAATGCCCTGAAGTTCTATGCTTCGGTTCGCCTTGATATACGTCGGATTGGCGCAATTAAAGATAAAGACGAGATGCTCGGAAATGAGACGAGAGTGAAGGTCGTAAAGAATAAGTTGGCACCTCCGTTCAAGGTTGTGGAATTCGACATAATGTATGGTGAGGGAATATCGAAGATCGGTGAATTGATAGACCTAGGTGTCCTGGGCGGCATCGTTGAAAAATCCGGCTCCTGGTATTCTTACAAGGCAACCCGACTTGGTCAGGGGAAGGAAGCCGCAAGACAGTTCTTGAAAGAAAATCCTGAGATCGCCGACGAGATAGAGGCTGCTATACGCGCGAATTCCGGGACGGTTTCGGAAAACCTGACTGGAGAGAATATTGAAATAAAAGATGACGTCGTGGAGTAATTCGATATGTGTTGTTTGCGGAGGTGGG
>JAFUUW010000097.1 GCA_017471265.1 Alphaproteobacteria bacterium | reverse complement strand
TGAAAGTCCGGCAATGGAAATTGTGTATAATTTGCGAGAGCATAAAGCAAATATTACGGCTTATGACCCGAAGGCTATGGATACTGCTTTCCAATTGCTCGGTGATAAGATCAATTATGCGGATGATATGTATGCCTGCCTGAAGGATGCTGATGTGCTTGCAACACTGACTGAATGGAGTGAGTTTGAGTCTTTAAATTTGAACCTGGCATCAAGCCTGATGCGACATAAAAGCATCGTTGATTGCCGCAATTTGCTTGATGCTGAAACTGCTATCCAAAGTGGTTTTAGCTATTGGGGTGTTGGTAAAAAGGCTGAGGGGAGGGGAATATGTTCACAAAAGATGGCTTGATTTTAGTTATGGGAGGTGCTGGTTATATTTGGAAAATTTTTTATATATGAAATAATGTGAGCTGTATGAAATGCCGTGAAGTTGCGAAAGTACGGGAGATATAGTGATTTCCGATAACTTGTTTCTCGGATGTGCTGCTCAAGAACCAAATAATTTTTCCTTCTCTCGAAATAATATAACGAAGTGAGAGTGCCAATCTCGTACGGCGTCGTTTAGGCAGAAACAGACATTTAATAACTGAGTTATCGTCATAAAAACAATTTCGTTTCCTGAAACCTCCAAGCTGGGTATCGTTTCCCCTTTGATTTGATGTAGTTTTGTATGCCTTTATATCATTTATTTGCCACAAACTACGCAGCATATCATAATTCTCTAGTTTACCGTAGCAGTATTCGTAGTAGAGTTGGTTACCGTAGCATTGGTTATCGTAGCATTGTTTACCGTAGCATTCTCCGTAGTAGCGGCGGTTACCGTAGCGTTGTTTACCGTAGCGTTGTTTACAATAACAGACCGCCTATTGGCATAATTCTCTAACGGATTATACTCACCGTTTATTTCAACAACCAACACGCCCTCGTTACGCATACGCCCAAAGAAAATATCACTTTCAAACAATATCTCTAATTTTGCACCAATTGGGTCATATTTCGTTACAGGGAAAATAAAGATCTGTGGGACACTTCCCCCCATTCTAGCTTGCTCTTCGGCAGGCAACTTCGCGAATGCCTCTTTCCGCTGAGCCATTCCAGCATCTCCTAACTTTGACCGGAAGCCCCAATCAATAGACACATTATTTGTTATAAAAGCATACCCATACTTTATACAGGCTGTCGGCGCGTTTTTCTCCTGAGCAGTGTTAGTACCAAACATTTTAACAGCACCACCCTCCATAGTGTGGTAAACGTTAGTTGGGGCTGGGAAATGGTTATCAGGAATACCAATAACATCTACCCCCATAAACGTAAACGCCTGCACCATACGCTCAGCACCAGCAGGCAGTCCCAATTCCGAAACATTCCGAGACTGCAAATACCTTGGGTCAATATAAAGGTAAGACAAAGTAGATTTTGGCACGACCAAAACGACCCGCCCCATTCCGGTGGAGATTGAGTTAAAATATGACGCAACACCTGCAATTTTTGCAAACGACAAGCCTTCAATCCCCATTGGGTCAAAGTAAGCCGGGTCAGTTGGTTGATATCGCACATAGCGTTGAAAATCTAGAGGTATATATCTCGTCAACGGCAATTTTTCCATTTTAGTTTCGATAACGTGGGTTGATACCCTATACTGCATACCCTTAACGCCTACCTCATCATCGACGCCAAGCCCTGTTATCGCAGAAAGCGCCAGTCGATCCGTGCACCTAGAGATATCATCAAGGGCTTTTGGGAATAACTGCCCATGGATAAAGCTTCCCTGAGTTGTGAAATTCATAGTAGCCAATTCGCGCTTTCCCAGAGAGAAATATACACTACAGCCCTTTTCAATATACCCAGCCATCTTAAGGGGGACTGCATCAAACTTGTTATCTGTTATTCCGCTTACTACGACTTCCTGAGCATCAAACATCTTCATACGGAAAATCTCTTTCAACGGTGCGCCATCCGTTCTGATTTGACCTTGACCAAACAGTGCAGGGACAATCCCTCCATTGTACAGATCATACAAATCATACCGGTCATCAGCTACGTCAATTAAGCTGCCTACTTCAAACGGATATCCTTTCGAAATACCATCCATTTTAATCTCCTTTTTAAAATACCTAAAACAAGCTTTTTTAAATCAAACAATTTATCTTTCGTCAGGTTGAAAAATGCTTATCCATCAAGAGCAATGGGGCGCTTCAAACCTCACGCAAGGATTATTTAATAAGTGTATTTTACTACACTCTCATTCTTTTACGCAAAATGTTCCCGATAGCTTTAACTCTGCTTGTCGTCTGCGGGGTACAAGCAGACTGCTTAAGCCTATTCAACTCCGCCTCCAGTTGCTCATTGGTCAAACTTTCTAAATCGCCACCATCGGAAGAATTTACGCTACCATATAGTCCAGCTTGTTTTTGCGGTTTAGTTGTATCCGAAAGCTCACATCCAAGCGCATTAAAAGCTTTTACCACTTCCAAGTTACCACTGTTTGCCAGCGCCTTGACTTCCGCCATCAACTTTTCCTGGTCTATATCACTAGACAAAGATTTGCAGAAAGCCAAGTCGCTTTCCAGATCACAGGCACTATAGACTCCCTCGAACCTTACCCAAACGCCTAATCTGCCCCCAGGCAACTTCCCGCTCCCCATAACAATTTGATCACTCCAAGACACCCTGTTGTGTACTGAACAAACTTTGGAAGTAGACCGCCTTACCTTAACGCGACCAAGGCAAATTGACTAAAGGAACAATTTGCTGTCGAACCACAAATCAAAAAGGCAACCGCAAGACCGGCTACAACATACCATCACCGTTAAACGGGGGTAGATGAAGGACTCCCCTCGACAAGAAAGTTTGACGACGCCCTATTTTTCCTTCGCCATAACCATTTCAAGTTCAAGCAATTCAGCGAATGACATCCCTTTGCACCTCGCTATATCCGGTACGAGAGACACGTCTGTCACTCCTGGCTGGGTGTTTATCTCAAGGAAGTACATCTTTTCGCCGTCGTAGCGAAAATCGACACGAGCACTCCCGCGACAGCCGCAGCTTTTGAAAGCAAGCTCCGCCATGTGCAGCATTTCATCATTCGTTTGAGCCTCGAGTTCATAATCGAAAATGTGTCGAGCTCCGCCTTCCGAATATTTCGCCTTGAAGTCGAAGATGTTGCTCTTGAAACTTATTTCAATCGCGCCAAGAGCTTTCCCATCTATGACGAGGACTGTAAACTCTCTCCCCTTGATGTACTCTTCCAGCATCACCTTTTCACCAAATATCCACTCGCGCGTTTGCAATGTCCTTAAGTCATTCTCGCTCGAGACAAGAAAAGTACCGACGCTTGAGCCATTCGCCGCAGGCTTTAGTATGAACGGATACTCCATACGCACACCCGAAGCTGTATTTATCGAAGCAATTTGCTTGGCGGTTATTTCAGCTCCACGAACAACGCGTACTCCTCGTGAAGCTACGACGCTTTTGCAGATACATTTATCGAAGCAGATAGCGGAGCCCAGAACGCCGCTGTTGCTGTATGGAACGCCAAAAATGTCGAGTACTCCCTGGATAACCCCGTCCTCTCCCCCTGTTCCATGAAGCACGTTAAATATAAAATCCGGCTTGGCATCGTATAAAGCCTTGGTTATGTATGCCAGATCTTTCTTGACATCTATCTCTGAAACGTCGTACCCCATTTCGCGCAACACACTAGCCACGCATCGACCGGAGTTAATTGAAACCTCTCGCTCCGGAGACCATCCCCCGAATAAAACCGTAACTTTCTTAACATCATTCATCAGCGCTATCCGCCTAGACAAGGAAACATATGCATTTTACCACAAATCGTAGGAGGGCGAATTTGAGTGGGAGATGTTAAATCATAAAATTCTCGATTATGGAACTTATACAAACATTTTGAAATCCCCATCTTGCCCCACTTTTCCGCACCATTTGATCTACCTACACATCCGAAACGTGATACCTTCCCCACACGTCTGCTTTCTGTATCTATTTGCGTTATATAATCTTGGAGATGGATTAGGCTTGAGGCGGTATGGGATTAGCGCGGAAGTTTTTTACCGTAAGTGGGTTCACGGTTATAAGCAGAGTTCTGGGGATTATACGTGAAATGTTGCTGGCACATTTCCTCGGAGCGTCTGCCGAGATGGATGCGTTTAATGCCGCGTACAAGTTTCCCAATTTCTTCCGGCGTTTTTTCGCAGACGGCGGGTTCCAGTCTGTATTTGTTCCGTATTTTACCGATTTTTCCGTAGCAAAAAAGCCGTAGGGGGCAAAGTACTTTTCCTCGCGAGTGTTGTCCTTGGTCTTTTGGGGAATGCTCATAATTACGATCTTGGTTGAGGTGTTTGCTGAGGAATTCGCGCTCTTTATGGCTCCGGGGTTTGCGAAATCTCCGGAAAAATTTGAGATGACCGTAAACTTCACTCGAGTGATGTTTCCAAGCGTGGCTCTTATTGCGTTATCCACTGTTTATAGCGGCATTTTAATTTCGAAGCAAAAGTTCTTTCTGTTTTCTCTATACCAAGCCCTTGTCAATTTCCTTCTG
>JAFUUW010000096.1 GCA_017471265.1 Alphaproteobacteria bacterium | reverse complement strand
TCAGCGGGAGCCAAGCTAGTCACGATAAACATAGCAGGGTTCTCAGCCCAAGGAATTATGTCTATTTTTTCCCCCTTCAGCTCTTCAGTAATAGCTTGGACGCGTGATCCTTTCACACCAACACACGCCCCCACAGGATCGAGCTTTGGATCATTCGTCATAACGGCAACCTTAGCTTTGCTTCCAGGGTCGCGAGCAACAGCAACAATCTTCACGATGCCGTCGTATACTTCAGGAACTTCCTGTTCAAACAGTTTTTTCAGAAAATCCGGATGCGTTCTGGACAGCTTCAGAAGCGGTCCCGCAGCATCCTTATTCAGCCCCACGAGGAAAACCTTTACCCGATCTCCAACTCTGAAATTTTCCCGTGGTATCGTTTCACTTCGTTTGATAATTCCTTCTGTTCTATCCAAAATGTCGAGGACGATATCGGAATACTCGATCCGCTTCACCACTCCGGAGATTATTTCACCAACTCTACCGGCAAAGTCTTCATACTGCTTGTTACGCTCTGCTGCCCGCACCTTCTGGGTAATAACCTGTCTGGCAGATTGAGCAGCCACTCGACCGAAATCTAAAGCAGGAAGCTTATCCCTTAAAACATCTCCTACCTTGTAATCACCGTCCTTCTTCAGAACGTCAGAGAGAGCAATTTCATTATGTGGATCATTCACAGTTTCTGATATGGTAAACAACCGATACAAATCGATCGCCCCGGTCTTTCGATCGATCACTACCTCAAGTTTCTTCTCTTCACCATACTTCATCTGTGCAGTCTTGAGAATTGCCTGTTCCATCGCGTCAAGTATGTCATCGCGCTCGATCCCCTTTTCTCTCGCGACCATATCAGCAACTTGCAAAATTTCGTTCCTTGCAACGAAAGGCTTTTCCTCCTCGACCTTGATCTTCCTGCTCACCTAACTCTCCTCACAGGCTTAGCCAGCCTCAAAACCATCAATATGCGCGCTGCTTATCTCTTCATACAGCAACTCAGTGACTCTATTACCATCTTGAAGAGGAGCATCCGATACAACCTTTATACCACTCTCTGAGGCAAAGTCCAACTTCCCCTTGAAAATTTTACATCCGTTCTTTGACGTATACGTTTTTATGACGACAGATTTTCCGCAAAATCTTGCAAAATCCTTTGGCTTAACAAGCGGTCTATCAATACCTGTAGATGAAACTTCGAGATTGTAGTGCCCATCTATAGGGTTCATCACATCCAGTTTAACCGAAACTATCCGGCTAACCTTCTCGCAATCCTCGATATTCGCGGCATCCCCGTTTTCGCGCTCAATCATTATTTGCAAAGTTTTGCTTCGTCCGGAGCCATTTAACTTAACGCGTACAATGACACAGCCAAAATTCGCAACAAGAGGCGAGAGCTCCCGCTCTATTTTTTCCAATACCGACGACACGAAACCCTATGGCGAATACGACAACATACCAGGGAATTATCTGAGAAGCGTGGAGAAAAGGCAAGGATACCCCAACAATTTGTTATCCCTCATCAATGTCGTCGTACTGATCGAGAAGACGATCCATATCGTTTCGCTCACGCCGTGTCGTATTTTTCCCCTTTTTCTCAACGGTCGACTTCTTCGGCTTAAGAGTGGCCAACTCCTCCGCAGTTTGCTTTTTGTCAATCTGCATCTCGTCTTCCTCGAGGACACCATCTTCTTCAGCAGCGTAGGATTTCGTAATCTGCTCATTGGCATTTCTGGCAATAACGCCAGTCGCAGAATTTTTGTGAGGATCTGTATCGTGCTCGGAAGCGTCGATATTTTCCATCACGTTATCCTTGACGAAGTCCATAAGAGATTGCCTCTTCACCTGGGACATATGTGCTACCACCTTTTCCTGCAGACTTTCCGGCATAACCAGTATGACCATATTGGAGACGCTCCCGATCAGCGGTCGCAGGCTCGAATTCTCCATCCACTTGGGGGTATCGCCACTCATAAATTGCCCCGCAGCAACATCGCAAACCGCCAAGACCACAACCCCTCGAATAATACCGAAAATTCCTCCAAGGGCTTTGTCCGTTGCATTTAACACGCTTTTTTTGACAAAGTTTGAGCAGAAGTAGTTAAATACGCTGAGGATCGTCAAGAAAATTATGAATAACCCACACGCGGTTACAAAATCGGAAATCAGCTTGTGCTCTATGTATAGACGCGTAAATTCCCGAGCATGTGGAAAAAGTGCTATGGAAAAGTAAATTCCTCCGCCCCAAGCTACAACCGACAGAACCTCACGCGTTGCCCCTCTCACCCAACCGAGAATGAAGGACAAAGCAACAACAACACAAATTGCGGCATCAACAGGGGAAAACCCGACGGTTACCATTACACAAGAAGACGCATCCCAATGCCCCCATTCTACCACACTCAACTCTGCTAAACAAACCGACACGCCTTGCGAAAAGCAGGTGCCATCGTGAAATTATTTACGACAGGGCACCGCAGAGACGGTTGTGAGATATTCTGAGGACGGGATTTTGGTACACGGCATAGGGATGTCTATAAATTTAAAGTGTCGCCCATTATAATCTTGTTCTGTTTTTGCATTGTTCTTATTGACGTATATTACCACTATTATCTTCAATCTTTGCCATATGACGCTGCTCCTGCTAAGATGCACTACACCACTCAGGAAAACACACTGACAAAGTACCTAGTCATCAATCCCCATTGTATCCCGTGCTTCTGGAAGGATTTTTGTTAACACACTTTCACATCCATAGCACCTCCTCGTTTTTTTAACGCGTTGCCCAATTTACAAATCCCGAAACTCACCAAGATAATCCCTATTAACTCCCGGATATAAAAAGCAATTTGGAGCTTTCACCATTGCATCATGTACGGAATGTGGAGGCGATTATCGTAGTTAACGATGACTGGTTATAGTTTTTCCAACTACTGGAGCACCCACCGGACTACCCCTGTTAGCTCCAGGATATGAAAAGTAACCTGGAACTACCTCTTTGCGTCGTGCATAGAATGCAGGGGCGATCACCGCAGTTAACTGTGACTTGTTATTGTTTTTTTCCAAAAGGGGCGAAGAAAAATTCCTGATTTGCCGAGCGGCAGTCAAGCCTGTAGGGCGCAGCCCGAAAAGCAAGCGTTAGCGCAGCGTGGCTTGATGGCTAAGCGACAGGCAAATCAGTATAATGCAAGCAGCCCTTTGGGAAAAATAATGATCATATCCCCCGAGTTAAAGCTTTTCTGAAAAATCTCGCATATCTCCAATGCGAAAATGCTCGCCCTTATCCGCCCCCTTGAGCTTTATATAGCGCAATGCAT
>JAFUUW010000013.1 GCA_017471265.1 Alphaproteobacteria bacterium | reverse complement strand
TGAAAAGCCGGTTTGCATCCTAACCAAAATTTCATCCAGTTCTGCCTGCTTCTTCACAACTGCATTTGCGGCATTTGCAATCGAGCGCTTCTCAACGGTCTTGGCCTCAACCTTTGCCTCCGAAATAGCTTGTTGTTTGTGATTTTCTGCATCAGTCAGTTTTGCCTTTGTTTCCAGCAGCTGACGCTCCAGAGACGCCTTTTGCTCTTCAAGGTCGGCTAGTAAACCACGTACATCGTTTATATCCTTGGAAATAGCGTTATTAAATTTTTTATAAAAAAATCTAAAAACCAGCCAGCCTGTCAGGAGAAAGCTGATCACCAAGTATGTATGTATATCTTGCAAAATCATCATTTTTCAGGATACAGATAATTGAACAAAGCCTGAGCGGACGTGGTAATTCTTTTCCCAAACCTTTGATCAAACTCGGAAACTTCGTCAGCAAATTCTTTACGTAGAGCGTCGGATCGCGCTCTACTTTCCGTCTGTATGCTCTCCAATTGCTTTTTTAGGGTTGCCTCTCCTTTATTCTCGGCTGCGGAAATTATCTCAGCACATCCTCGAACCTCCTCAACTTGAATTTCAGCTATTTGTCCTTTCAGCTTTGATATCTCGCTTTCTAGCTCTGAAATACGACGACGTCCGTCTGAGATTACGTTCTCGCGCTTGGAGATCAAGGCAGCCAGTCTTGGCACGAACACGAGCTTGAACATCAATGCAAGCACGCCAAGGCAAACCGCCAGCCAGAAAAACTGGGAAAAGTAAAAGGCGAAATCAAGTTGTGGAAGCATCGCTCAGGTCAAGCAGTAAAGAGAATGATCATAGCAACAACGAACGCCAAAAGCGCTATGGATTCGAGCAACGCGAAGCAAAGCATCCCAGTAGAAACTAAATCATTTTTTGCCGACGGATTTCTCGCAATAGATTTCACGAGCGACGAAAAAAGGTTACCTAAACCTATACCGACACCAAACAAAGCTATTACTGAAATACCAGCACCGATCAGTTTTGCAGCTCCAGCATCCATTTTTATCTCCTTTTCAATGTGCCGGAGCTTCCAACGACTCCGACAGGTACATGCATGACAAAACCGTAAAAACATAAGCCTGCAACATGCACACAACAAGCTTAAAAACGTTCAACAGCACATCGACAGCAACGGGCACGACAGCCAAGAACGAAACGGCGACAACACCAGCTATCGAAGCGGCAAACCCAGCTATCACGTCAATCATGATATGCCCAGACACCATATTTGCGAAGAGACGTATACCCAGACTGAGCGGTCTGAAGAGAAATGACATAAGCTCAATGACTATGAAGAACGGGATAAGATAGCCGGGAATGCCAGACGGGCAAAATCGCTGAAAGAACCCTAGCCCTTGGGCAAATAGCCCAATCACTATGGAAGACACGAAAACCACGACAGCCATACCGACAGTAACGACAAGCTGGCTAGTAAAAGAAAAAGCAAACGGAAAAAGACCTACGACATTGCCAAAAGCGATAAACAAGAAAAGCGCGAACAGATACGGGAAAAGAACAGCGCCACGAGCACCGGCATTGGTATTCACAACATCTCGCGTGAACGAGAACAGCTTCTCCAAAACACATTGAATTTTGCCCGGAACAAGCCCGCGGTCGGATGTGCCAATCCAAAACAAAGCACAAACCAACAGGACAACCAGAAACATATAGAGAGAGGAATTGGTGATGGAAATATCGAGACCGAAGAGCTCCATCGGAAGAACATTCTTCACGACAAACGCCGCCATAGGATCGTTCGCCATCAGCTCCTCACAAAACACCTCACCTATCTATTTTAGCATAAAGCGCGGGATGACGGCAACTTGTGCGGAACAGCGAGCATGTCGGAAGCGTAACTGTGACTCGCGTGGTCAAGTTGTGGCGTTGGCTGGTATGGTCGGAATTTGTTAATCGTATCGGTGGCAAAACCAATTTGTTTGATAAACGCATCATTTATTGTTCTGTTATTTAGGGATTATATAACAGTGTTGTTTGTTTTTCTTTAGTTAACGCTTTTAATTTTGTAGTTTTGTCGATGCCGCAGAAATCGGATGCCCATATTTTCTACCCCTGGCAACTCTACGAAATTCACAACTTTACAAGTACGAGAGCAGCGCCCCATCTGAATGTCTTGCTCTACCGTCTTGAAATACGAAGCCTACCTGCAGCTCCCTTTGCTTTAATCCAGACGGCGGTATCACGCAGATACCCATTCCAAGCACCCTTATGAAGTATCTGCTCGAGGACATACCCACAGCGTTTCGCAACGTGAATTGAGCGCAAATTATTGACGTCATTTTTTATAACAATGCGGTGAAGTCCTGCAGCAAATGCCTCTGCTTCTAGCGCTTGGACAGCTTCTTGCATATATCCACAACCTACCGCGTCATCGCCGAGCCAATATCCAATTTCCCCCGACTTGTCTTCCCAAGATATGTTGAAGATATCTATGCATCCCAAAACCTGCTCTGTTCCTTTCAAAACGATAGCGTATGCAAAGCCTATCCCTGCACTCCAATGAGCCCGACACCACTCCACAAGATAGCGTGTATATTCATCTTCGACAGAACGGATCGTATCTACCCATGGTAGCCACTTGCATAGTCTATCGCGTGATGCATTGACCTTGGCATACAGCTTTTCCGCCATATCAAAAGAGGGTTCTCTCAAACCTCGCAGGGTACACCGATCTGCCTCGATTTTTTCTGGTAATCTCATGTGAATTATCGTAGCATGCCCTTCCCGCCGCAAATCCTCAAGCGTCAAATTCATTCATCTTAATGTGAGGTTACTGAAGCGATTTAACCTTGCAAACACCTCACTGAATGTAACCCTCATGTAGTAATTATCTTTCAGTTTCTTTTATCTCATTTATTTCTCCATGCGGCATCTAATATTTATTGCGAAAAACATTATTCAGTACTGCGGGTTACATGAGCTTTTAGTCATTCATTTCCACAAGCTTGGCAAATAAGCTCCGAAACGTCCACCACCGTACCCCCTGTTGGCTCCAGGATATGAAAAGTAACCTGGAACTTCCCCAATACGTCGTGCATGGAATATGGGGACGATTACTATAGTTAACCGTGTTTGTTATTGTTTTTTTCCAAAGGGACGAAAAAAATAACCTGATTTGCCGAGCGGCAGTCAAGCTTGGAGGACGAAGTCCGGAAAGCAAGCCGGCAGGCGCAGCGTGGCTTGACGGCACGCGAATAGGCAAATCAGTACAATGCGTCCCGCCCTTTGGAAAAAATAACAACACCGCCGTTTAGCTCCTGAGCACAACATACCCTGCGAGGCTCGACACCGCCAAGACACCACATTCATATTTTCAGTTTTTCAGCAGGAACCGAAAATTTCATCCGTTAACCGAGAGGGCTTTCCCCCAATCTATTGACCTTTCCCTCTTGGTAAAGCGGTTATTTTATCGCCGTTCGTGCTAGCGGGGGGGCGTGCCCCTGTGGAATGTACATAAATTTCGGCAATTCGGCTTGAGTAAACATATTGCGATAATCCAAGATGATTGGTTTTCGACCGTGATACTTGTTGACGAGTGCGTAAATTTTGTTGTAGTCAAGCGACACAATCTCAGACCAATTTGTCATGATGACGAGTATGTCCCCTTGGCTCGCGGCATCATAGGCACTATCCCGCAAGGAAAAATTTCGATGATCCAATATATCCTTCGGCACACGCCAGAGATTTTGCGAACCAGGAAGAAAGAGGGGATCCCAGAGAGCGACGGTTACTCCAGTTTGCAACAGCCCCTGTATTACGGATACGCTCGGAGATTCGTTCACATCATTCGTGTTGGGTTTAAAGGCAAGTCCCCAAATGGAAACCTGTTTTTCCGAAAGAGACTCGTCGTCTTTGAGCAAGCTGAGTATGCGATTTGTTATACCCTCAGTCCACTTCGAATTGCTTTCCAGTACTCCATCCAGTACCGTCAAGTCAGTGCCCATCAGCCTCGCTGTATCTCTCAAAGTTCGCACAGTCCGCGGAAATGAAGAGCCACCGATACCTGGAGAAATTTGAAATGAACGAGCGCTTATACCTTGATCGAGAGCCATACCTCGTATAACGGCATCTATATCCGCTCCGACGAGGTCGCACAACGAAGCCATCTCGTTTACAAACGCCATCTTGGTAGCCAAAAAGCTTATGGATGCAGAACGTATGAGTTCCGCTGTTGGAAAATTTGCATAGATAAACGGAACATTCAGGTTTATCAGTGGGGCGTAAACCTGGTCTATCAATTCGCGAGCTTTTTTGGAAGGCTTGGGATCGCAATTTTCCAGACCGATTATCACCCTATTTGGATTCAGAAAATCGTGAATAGCTGATCCTTCGCGAAGAAATCCAGGGTTGGATATGAGGTCGAAATGCTTGCCAGGGAGTAAATCCGGACGTGTAAATCGGAAGTTTTCCAAAATCGTGGTACAGGTTCCGACAGGTACGCTAGTCTTCAGAAATACACCGGTGTATCTCTCCCGCGGAAGAGACAACATAACTCGTCTCATAGCATCGTATAAATTTGATAAATCCGTATCTGGCTCACCAGGATGTGCCGCTGCAACGGCAATAAAAACAGCATCAACGTCAGCAACTGGAGAGGCTACATCATCGGATACATCGAGCATTCCGGATTGCATATTGCGTTCTATCGCCTGGAGCAAGCCAGGTTCATAGACATCCGTTTTTCCAGCTTTGAGATTTTCGTACCGCTTGGCATCGAGTTCGACCAAGGAAACGTTATACCCAAATTCGCAGAAGCAAACAGCAGAGATCAAACCAACGTACCCGCCCCCGATAACCGTTATGTCCATGTAGCATCCCGCATGTGCCCCGTTATGTTATTATGCGGGTGGGCGACGTAGTGCACAAGAATTATTTAAAATTTTATGCAAATTGGTGGGAGCTCACGGACGTTTGGGCTGTACATTGTCGCAACGCCTATAGGAAACCTGAAAGACATTTCGGCACGCGCTATAGAGACGCTGAAGATTGTGGATTGTGTGCTTTGCGAAGATACGAGAGTTACTGCAAAGCTTTTGCAAAACATTGGTGTGCAAGCTAAGCTCGCGGTATATAACGACCATAACGCCTCGTCGGTTATCCCCAATATAGTGAAGCAGTTGGAGGTTGGCATTTCGTATGCCCTGCTCTCTGATGCGGGAATGCCGCTCGTCTCAGATCCGGGGTACAAGCTTGTGAACGCCTGTATCGAAAATGGTATCTCGTATACCGTGATACCAGGAGCATGTGCTGTCGTGTCAGCTCTGGCTCTTTCAGGACTGCCAAGTGATAGATTTATGTTCGTTGGATTTGCCGACAGTTCGAAGTTCCAAGAGTTGGTGAAGATAGATGCTACCTTGATATTCTTCGAGGCTCCAGGTCGGGTTGTGAAAACTATTGCGGATATGGCAGAGCGCTTCAGCAACAGGACGGTTGCCGTAGTGCGCGAGATAACAAAGATGTATGAGGAAGTGGTATGCGGGAATTTCCCAGAGGTACTGCGCCATTTTGAGGATAATCCTCCGCGTGGGGAATTTGTGTTGTTGCTCTCCCCACCGACAAAGGATGATGCTGAAAAGCTGCTCGATCTTTCGCCTCTTGTTGAAGAATTGGCGGATAAGGTTTCGTTGAGAGATCTGAGCACAGCTTTGGCAAAATACTCCGGGTTAAGCCGGAATGTGGTATATAAATTTCTGCTGAAGAATGCAGAAAAATTGGACAATCCGGTGAATGGAGGAGCGAGTAATGCTTAGGTCGATCTTGTTCAACCTGATCTTTTGGTCGGTCTTTGTCGTGTATCTACTGTTGATGTACCCCATTGTCTATTTCTCCTCCGCAGAAACTACGCTAAGGCTGAGTTATCGCCCTCTTACCCGATGGATGTTATTTTGTCTCAAGCACTTCGCCGGAGTGGGGTATGAAATACGCGGGAAGGAGAAGGTGCCGATCGGACAAGTCATAATCGGATGCAATCATCAATCCGCTTGGGAAACTATGGTGTTTTCGCTGCTGCTTGACGATTTCGCTGCAGTTGTGAAAAAAGAGCTACTGCAAAAGCCCATCGCAGGAATGTTTATGAAGCGGCTTGAATGCATACCGGTTGATCGTGAGTCGCCAGTGAAAGCTATAAAAACGCTGCTGAAATTTGGAAAAATCGCATACGATGCCGGAAAATCCATACTGATTTTCCCAAACGGCACACGTGCATCCGCAGACGAACACGTCGAATATAAGAGTGGGGTATTTGCACTCTATAAGACGCTGAAGCTGCCCGTTGTCCCTGTGTATGTAAACTCCGGAAAGTGTTGGTCTCGCAATTCCTTCAGGAAAAGCCCCGGCATCATTACGATGGAATTCAAACAGCCGATACTCCCAGGATTGGACAAAGACGAATTCTTCGAACAATTCGAAAGAAATATGGAGACGGAACGAAAATAAGGCGGAGGGAAAATATCGATGTAAGGCGTATGCGAAAGTTGCAGTATTTGTAAAATATCATTGTTGTAAAAATAACCTATTGACGGCTGCACAACAAATATACTAGGATGAAGTTGTAGATATGATTTCGTGTGCGAAAAGATGTTGAGTTCGGCAAGCAGTTCCATCCATATTCTTGGAGATGAGCAAGTTCTGACAGTCTCAGAGCTGTCGTGCGCAATAAAGGGACATGTCGAAAAAAACTTCTCGGCACTGAAGCTCCGCGGTGAGGTGTCGGAGCTGAAAAATCATTCTAGCGGGCATACGTATCTCAAACTGAAAGACGAAGACGCAGTGATTAAAGCTGTTGTGTGGAAGGGAACGAGGATTGGTTTCCCGCTTGAAAATGGTGTCGAGGTAATCGTCGATGGACGAGTTACGACATATTACAAGGGCGGAGATTCGGTATACCAGTTCGTTATCAGGGAAGCTCGCATCGCTGGGGAGGGAGCTATCCTGAAGATGCTCAATGAACGTAAAAAGCTTTTTGCCGCACGTGGATATTTCGACAATAAACGTCCGCTGCCAAAATTTCCTCAAATTATCGGCATTGTAACCTCCAAGACAGGAGCGGTATTGCAGGATATGCGGAATAGGCTGGAGGATCGGTATCCATTCTGCGACGTTTTGGTTTGGTCGGTGAATGTTCAGGGAAAGGAGGCGGGACAGCAGATAGCAAGTGCCGTTCGAGGGTTCAATTTTATGACTGAGCGGCGACCGGATATTTTGATCGTGGCTCGAGGAGGCGGGAGTGCCGAAGATCTGTTGCCATTCAGCGAAGAGATCGTCGTCCGTGCCGTGTTTGAAAGCAAAATTCCAGTCGTCTCCGGCGTGGGGCATGAAACCGATACAACTTTGGTCGATTACGCCGCGGATCTTCGAGCATCGACCCCTACAGCGGCGATAGAGCTTTCGACCCCCGTTTTGGCGGATGAAAAAGAAAAGCTACTCAAGAACGTGGAGAGCATACGAAAAAAGGTATTAGCGGTACTCGAAAGTCGGGAGGAGAAGTGCGCCTCGCTGCTCAAAAACTTTGCAAATATACGAAGAGCTTTTGTAGCCGAGAAACAACAGAAGCTCGATAATACCGATAAAATATATTTACTTGCGCGAAATTTTTGGCACTCAAAATCGCATAAATTTACAGCAGTGTGCCAGCGTTTCACTTCTGTTCAAATGAAGATTGGAGAAAAGTTTCAAAAAATGGCTGAAAGGCTGTCCGCTGCTATGCGAAACTTTTTGGAAAAGAAGAAACTAAAAAAGGAACTTCCCGATCTGCAGGCTAGTCTACTCCTACGGAAGCAACATCTCCTTACGAAGGTCGACAAATTTTTACTCCTAAAAAAGCGGTATTTTGCTGATACGCAAAACAGGATATCCGTTTTGTTTAACCGCCTCGAACAGTCGTCTTTCAAAAAGGTACTTGCCAGGGGATTTTGCTTCGTAACAGACAAAAGTGGTCGAATCGTAGAAACAGCCGAGAATTTTCACTTGGCAGCCGCAGACGGACTTACCCTACACTTCCAGGACGGCGAGGTACAAGTGTGAGTGGAGGGATTTTTGCGATAGCGAGGTGAGCCGGAGAATGTCTCTAAAAAGTTGGCTCCGACCGTACGTCATGGAAATGGAGATTGGAAAGGCGTGTAAAGTAGCAATCATTGGGACATACTGCGGAATTTTTTATACATGCAGATTAAATGTAAATTTTTGAAAAATGTCATAAAGTTACAGAATAACTGGCAAGAATATGAGCTCTATAACGATGTTTGATACATTTGTTTTGCGAATGCATTCATGAAAAGTCAAAGTTTAACCATTTTTCAAATGCTTCGGACGTTACTGCGGCAAAAAAAATAATTTATTTTATAGATTTTCTCTGCGTTTACATTTTTTCAACATGCCTTATCTCCTTCAACATTGACGTTCCCCGCCATTTCGCATATAAACTTTCAATGATTAAACTTTCATTACCTGCAGTACCTATCTCACCGTTGAAAAACAAGTAAACAGGATATCTTTTTGAGAATATTTCTAAAAATCTCGATTTATTGCAACAAAATCAAGTATCAATATATCCAAAATAGCCAATAATGCCAATGGATGGAAACAAGTCTGTGAACAAGTGCTTTATAAGATTGATGTTAATGATCTTGTGGGACGTCCTGTCTCATTAAGGTCAATTAGTAATAAAGCTGTAATTAGAAAATATGAAGAAATTGACAATAAAGATGAATTTATCTTTAATACAGATAAAAATGTTTGGGATAGAATTCAAAAAAGTTCAAAACTCCCTGGAACAAGTAGTTGTGGCACACTGAAAGAAAGGATTTCTAATTGTTTTACTCCTAGTCAGGAAATTTACTTGACTGGAGATGAAATTAACGAAGAAAGTGTTGATAAGGGGTTGGTAAAAGCTATTGATTTTGTCGTCGATGACTGGGAAAATGAAATTCCTGCTGAATTGTCTAAAACGGAAAATCAAACTGA
>JAFUUW010000095.1 GCA_017471265.1 Alphaproteobacteria bacterium | reverse complement strand
GCGGTTATATCCTTACCGACCTTCAAGAGCTCATCTCGCGTTATGTCGATAACTTCCTTGACCTTGCTATCTTCACAGGCGGCATAAACCCCAAAAGCTCCAGTATCTCGATAATTCGAAGCGAACGAAAACACAGCATAAACCAACCCGCGCTTCTCGCGTATCTCCTGGAACAGGCGAGAAGACATACCTCCCCCGAGGATTGTCGACAGGATAGATAGGGTATACCTGTCATCGTGAGTATGGCTAAGCCCTTCAAATCCGAAGATCAAGTGCGTCTGCTCCAGATCCTTTTGCTTAGCTATAAATCCACCTCTGTACGTCTGTTTTTCCACAGCTTCAGTCTGGAAGGATTGCATACCTTTGGTAAAGTCAGTCGCTAATTCGACAAGCGCATCGTGATCTATCCTGCCTGCAGCTGATAACACCATCTTGTCAGGAGAGTACTTTGACGTGAGGTATTCCCGCATATCTGATGGCTCAAATGAAAGTATATCCTTCTCGGAGCCCAAAATTGACGTACCTAGCCTTTCACCGTCAAAGCATTTTGACTGAAACATATCAAAGACATAATCATCCGGTGAATCATTGGTTTGACGTATTTCCTGAATTATGACCCCACGTTCTTTGTCAAATTCAGCCTTGTCAAACGTCGAATTCTGCACAATGTCGGTGATTATATCGAGCGCCAACTGCACATCATTCTTCAACACTTTTGCGTGAAAGGCTGTAACTTCCTTGCTGGTGTACGCGTTAATAACCCCTCCAACGGACTCTATAGCATACGATATATCGAGAGCCGACCGTGTCTTTGTGCCCTTAAACGCCATATGCTCAAGAAAATGCGAAATGCCGGTCTGACGATCATTTTCATTCACCGACCCGACATTAACGAACAACCCAATAGAAGCCGTCTCAAATCCATCAATGTTATCGCTAATAACAGTCAAACCATTGTCAAGTCGCGTCTTTTTCATAAAACATCCACAAGCAAGCAACTTTGGCATTGTACCACATTTTTACCCTATTGTAAATACGAAAAGCGAGCACGAGTGAGTGGTAAAAAACTACCGTGTTTTTATTCCTTCAAAAGCGCGATGCTGTTCTTTTTTACCAGGCTTTTGAAATCGAAGCGGAGTAGGAAACTTTCGAGATCCTTTGGTTTGGACACCGCATAGGACAATTCGAGATCGAGATCATCGCGCAGTTGGACTAACTTTCTCGACAAAATCGCTTTATCTATCTCTGTTTTAATCCTTGTGTTTTTGTGCGATTTCGGTAAACTCTCGATATTCGCGACCAATCCATCCAGCGACCCGAATTTGTTTATCAATTCAGCAGCGGTTTTGACACCTACCCCAGGAATGCCTGGCACGTTGTCTGAGGTATCCCCCATCAATGCCAAAACATCAAGTACCTTCTCAGGAGACACGCCAAATTTCTCCATAACATCATCGGGCGTTACGTATTTATGTTTCATCGGATCATATATCGATACGTTACCGCCAAGCAGCTGCATAAGATCTTTATCCGAGGAAATGATATTAACCTTGCGATCCTCAATCTTCCGCACACACGTTGCGATTATGTCATATGCCTCAAAGCCAGGCTTCTCGATACACAAGAACCCAAAACGTCCGCATGCCTCTTTTATCAGTGGTATCTGCGCAACGAGTTCATCAGGCATAGATTTGCGATTGGCTTTGTACTCCGGATATATCTCAGAGCGAAACGTCTTGCGTCCAGAATCAAGAGCAGCAATAAACATCGAATTCGGAAACATAGCGGTTATACGCGTCATAGCAGCGCAGAAACCATATAATGCAGCGACTTCTCTATCACCATGAGCCAATCTCGGCATAGCAAAAAACGAACGATATATAAAACCGGAAACGTCTAGTAAGTTGATCATTTCTTTCTTATCCTAATGCTCTTAATTTTCCGCGAGTCGGCATCCAAAATTTCGAACTCCAGTCCTTGCTCAGGACAACTCACCAGTTCTCCACGCACTGGAACGCGCCCCAGTATCGAAGAGATCATACCAGCTATCGTATCAATAGATTTATCCTTTGGAGTAATCCTTAGTCCTCCAAATTTTTGTATCTCCTCGAAGGTAGCCCTTGCATCAGCGACAACCGAACCATCGGAGCTTTTCAAAATCTTCTTTTTCTGATTCTTT
>JAFUUW010000094.1 GCA_017471265.1 Alphaproteobacteria bacterium | reverse complement strand
CACCCCATTCATAGCAAGCAGGCTTGAATACTGTTTCAGCAGTGCGTCTATTGGCTCCTTCAACACCCGAATGAGGGCAGCTTCATCCAGATCTTCCAGTGTTGCAATCACAGGCAGACGCCCTACGAACTCGGGGATCAGTCCATACTTCAGCAAATCCTCCGTCTCAACATCCTTGAACAGCTCTCCCGTATTCTTATCAGCTGCCTTTTCAACATCTGCGCCGAAACCTATACCAGCTTTCTTTCCGCGGGCAGCGATAATCTTCTCGAGACCACAGAACGCCCCGCCACATATGAACAGTATATTCGTCGTGTCGATTTGCAGGAACTCCTGCTGAGGGTGCTTCCTGCCGCCCTGAGGAGGGACGAAGGCAATGGTGCCCTCAATGACCTTCAGCAAAGCCTGCTGAACTCCTTCACCTGAGACATCGCGAGTGATCGACGGGTTTTCGGATTTGCGTGTAATTTTGTCGACTTCATCAATGTACACGATACCTCTTTGCGCCTTTTCAACATCAAAGTCAGCTGTTTGAAGTAGTTTTAGAATGATGTTTTCCACATCTTCTCCAACATATCCAGCTTCAGTCAAAGACGTTGCATCAGCGATGGTGAATGGAACGTCAATAATCTTAGCCAAAGTTCTCGCAAGCAAAGTCTTTCCCGAGCCAGTTGGCCCTATCAGCAAAACATTCGATTTTGCAATTCCAACATCTGGGTAGTTACTAGACCTGCAGTTGAGTATCTTATAGTGATTGTAAACGGCGACTGATAAAATCTTTTTTGCTCTCTCCTGACCGATGACGTGTTCATTGAGCTTTTCAAAAATCTGCGAAGGAGTTGGAAAACTTCCAGTGCCGGCTTTCATAGCTGCCTCCTCTTCCTTGCTTATGACATTCGAGCAAAGAGAGATACATTCATTGCATATAAAAGCAGTCGCACCCGCAATAAGCTTTTTCACCTCATTCTGAGATTTGCCGCAAAACGAACAATACATCACTTCATCTTCAACAAGATTTTTTGCCATCTCTCACCATTTTTACCCAAAAACCTCCGCCCTTACCTTCATAATACCCGGACAAAGTGAAGAAAAGGTTAACCTTCCCGCGATTACCTCTTGCTAACGATTTTATCAACTAGCCCAAAATCCAGCGCATCCTCGGCGGACATGAACCTATCCCGCTCCATAGCATTCGTAATCGTCTCGATACCCTGGTCGGTATTTTCGGCGTATATCTTATTCAAGCGCTCTTTCAAATTGAGTATCTCTCGAGCATGTATCTCGATATCCGTTGCCTGTCCCTGTGCGCCACCAGATGGCTGATGTATCATAATGCGAGCGTTTGGCAGAACAAAGCGTTTGCCCTTCGTTCCAGACGAAAGCAGCAATGATCCTGCGGAACACGCCTGACCTATGCAAAGCGTCGAAACGTCGCACTTGATATACCGCATCGTATCGAGGATAGAAAGCGCCGATGTAACTACTCCTCCAGGGGAGTTTATATACATATGCACATCCTTTGTGGCATCTTCCGACTCAAGGAAAAGCAGTTGAGCACAGATGAGCGATGCCATCTCGTCATAAATCTGTCCAGTCAGGAATATAATGCGTTCCTTCAGAAGTCTGGAGTATATATCGTACGACCGCTCCCCTCGGCTTGTCTGCTCAACAACTATAGGAACGAAATTTGCTCTAGTCTCCATCTGCATAAATCAATCCTCCAAGAGCTTGTTGACGATCGCTTCGACCTCTTTTCTTGTTTTCTTGACCTCCTTGGCATCGGCTTTTGAAATCAGAAAATCGATAACCTTGCGTTCGATAATCTCAGCGCGCTTGTAGTTCAACGCATCCGGATTTTTCGAATAATACTCAACGATCCTACTCGCCATTCCAGGATTTTCGTTAATCTCCGCGAGCACTGCATTTTTTACATCTTCTTCACTCGCCTGGATATTTTCCTTTTTGGCAATTTTGTTCAACACATACCCCAGAAGAACTCGCTTGTGCACAACGTCGGAGTATTCCGCACGAAGTTCCTCATCCGTCTTTTCCAGCTTCTTGCCGGCACGTTCGGCATCACGCTTGACGTTCGCCAGGACGGAGCGCATCTCCTGTTCGATAACTCCTTCAGGCATTTCGAAGTCATATTGCTTACCGATATTCTCCAGTATCTGGTTTTTATGGTACAAAAATGCCCGTGCAGCAACATCCTTTTCAATCTGCTCTTTCAACTCTTCGTCGAATTCTTTCAGGTTCTTTCCGCTCCTTTTATCCACATACTCATCTGGAGAAATCTTCTTGAGAGCCTTCTCTATGGACGTAATGGAAATTTTATAGACAGTATCCTTGTCGGTAGCCGGGGTAAAATCGAAGGTATCGCCTGCTTTTTTCCCAATAAAACCCAACAGGAATTCTGCATCATCTGGTATCTTTTCAGGAAGAGCTATCCTATTTTCGAAGCCTTTTTTCTTGTCCTCCTTACCTTTGTTATAGCAAGTGGCTTTGTATACTACCAAATCCCCACGCTTTGCCTTGTATTTGTCATCGGCTTTTTCCCGAATTGGGAACTTCGTCATAATATCCAGCCTGGCAGCGACAACATCATCGTCGGTCACTGTCGGGAGGAGCTTTTCAAGCTTCATATTGTACGGTTTGAGCTCAAAATCTGGGGCAAGCTCGATGGTCAAGGCGATTTCAACATCCTGATCTTTTTCATACTGCTTTTCGAAGCGGAATGTCGGCTTTGAAGCAAGGTCTTTTGCACCCAATTGCTTCAATACATCGGAGCAAGCTCTGGAAACGAGAGCATCTAAAGTCTCATTTACAGCTCTCTCTTCAACATTATTTCTGACTATGTTAAGAGGAACGTGTCCAGGACGAAACCCCTGCATCTTGAATGTCTTCGCGTACTTACTCACCGCATCGACAATGCCCTGCTCGACCTCTTCCGCCGAGAATATGATTTTGTATTCATGATGCAGATTGCCGGATTTCACGCTCTCAAAATTCATAAAAAGCTCCCTTTCCAACTCCACTTTTGAGCGTACCAAATATCCGCCCACCATTCAACATTCGGCAAAATTTCCTATATCACCACCCTTGCTTTGACGCAACCAGAGCCGCCCTGATAAAGCGACAGAAAAGCGGATGCGGAGAGAACGGACGAGACTTAAACTCCGGATGAGGCTGAGTTGCTATGAAGAATGGATGACCCTTGCGCTCGATTATCTCCGGAAGCTTTCCATCAAGCGATGTTCCCGATATGAATATGCCAGCGCGCTCAATAGCGTCCGCGTATTCCTCCACATTTACCTCGTACCTATGCCTGTGTCGTTCGGCTATCTCTTCTCTCTTGTATACGTCGAAAGCCAACGTACCCAAGGCGATTTTGCAAGGATAGCTTCCGAGACGCATAGTCCCGCCTTTGTCGCTGTGTTCATCGCGATGCTCCACTTTGTCAGCCCCAGTCCAGCTCTTCATAAGATCTATTACGCAGGAGCCTGTTTCCCCATCTTCCAGAAACTCCCTACTCGTAGCATCGGTGAGTCCTGCAACATTTCGACATCCTTCGATTACTGCCAGTTGCAGCCCGAGGCATATTCCCAGGAAAGGTACTCTGTTTTCCCTGGCGTATTTTATGGCAAAGATTTTGCCTTCAGTTCCTCTCGAACTAAAACCTCCCGGAACGAGTATACCTGCAACTTGCGATAACGCCCGCTCCATATCGTCTGGGTCATCCTCTGCATTTATCCAGGTAATCTCGATTTTGGCGTCATTTTCAAATCCCGCATGAGATAACGCCTGTGTCAGCGATATGTACGCGTCCTTCAGCTTGGTATACTTCCCGATCACGGCGATTTTAGTGATTTTGTGTGGATGAAGAATAGCCCTACGCAAGGTGCCCCACCTCTCATTCATCGCAAATTCGATTTTCTCATCCGAAGCGTTCGTATTGATACCAAAGTGTCGGCAAATCTGCCTATCCAAACCTTCTGCATGGTATTGGGTTGGTATCAAATGTATATTGTCAGCGTCAAGCGCGGCTATGACATTGCTTTTCTCGACGTTACAGAACATCGACAACTTCGACTTAACGTCTTCAGGCAAGCTACACTCACTGCGGCAAAGGAGGATATCCGGCTGCACCCCCATACTTTGCAGCTGACGCACAGAATGCTGCGTCGGCTTCGTCTTCAATTCCTCTGCGACCTTTATGTATGGAAGGAATGTCAGATGTATGCGCATAGTCCGCTGCTTGCCCATCTCTATGGATAGTTGCCGCAGGGTTTCGATGTATGGCAGTCCCTCGATGTCTCCAACAGTTCCACCTATCTCACATATTGTGAAATCAACACCGTCGGTATTGCGCAATATAAACGCCTTAATCTCAGTGGTTATGTGTGGGATAACCTGGATATCCGATCCGAGGTAGTCCCCCCGTCGCTCTTTGGCAAGGACTTGCTCATAAATACGACCTGTCGTAAGCGAATCCGCACCAGAGCAGGTTATGCCAGTGAAACGCTCATAGTGCCCGAAATCCAAGTCAGCCTCACATCCATCATCCATAACAAACACCTCGCCGTGCTTGTACGGGCTCATCGTCCCCGGGTCGACATTTATGTACGGGTCAAGCTTCTTCATCTTGACGGAGTACCCACGGAGTTGCAACAATGCACCAATGCAGGATGCAGCAATCCCCTTGCCTAACGATGACATAACCCCACCGGTCACGAATATAAAATGAGACATCTTGGATTTCCCAACAGCGACAACACAGATTGTAGCACCGACAGGGGATTTTCGCAATGTTGGGGGTGCGGTGGGAGTGAAATGGAATATACAAAATCTGCTAATTAAAGAAAATATTTGAGAGTTCAGGAATTTTGGTAGAATTTAATTCTACGCGCGAATACCTCGAGCTGAAATTATATTTCACATGTAAAAATATTCGCGACAAAATTCGTCTCAATTCATCTTAATTATGTATATTAGAGGACAACATTAGGTGGTAGTTTAAAGTTGCACATATTTGTTTTTTCGTTTCGTTCTCATTCTTTTTTAAATAAAACTGTCGTAATATAGGATGGTACCCTCCGTTGCCTTCAGGATATGAACATCAATCTGGGGGGGCATCATTGCGTTGTACGTCCACATTTTGGGATGGGTACGGCGCGTAAGGGTTCATACTGTTGGTTCTGGACTGGTATCTTGGAAAGAGATACGAGGAAAACCTGTGTAATGCCTGCATTTGAGAGGGAGCAATTATGTCGGAAAGATTTTTAGTTCTTTAAAAATGCGATGCAATTGTGAAAAATTCAGTAAAAATGCAGAATATATTATAATGTGTTTTTTTATATATAAGCAAAAAAGCTGTTTTTACTTATAAATCCCGGAATTCTCGCGGGGTACCCCCGTTGGCTCCAGGGTATGAACGTCAACCTGGAGCTTCCCCATTGCGTCGTGCGCAGAACGCGGGGGCGATTACATAGGTTAACCGATGGATTGTTATTATTATTGTTTTTTTCCAAAAGGGACGAGAAAAATAACCTGATTTGCCGAGCGGCAGTCAAGCTTGGAGGGCGAAGCCCGGAAAGCAAGCCGCCAGGCGCGGCGTGGCTTGACGGCTTGCGAAAAGGCAAATCAGTACAATGCGTCCCGCCTTTTGGGAAAAAATAATGTAATCAAAAGAAAAGACGAACGAAGCGCCAAAGTGAGTGCAAGGTCAATTTGGGAGCTCTACTTCCTTCTTGCGTTCGCGAGGGCAAGACAAGCTATGGCGGCGGTCTCGGCGCGCAAGATGTTGTCGGATATGTGCACTGCCGTGGTATACCGCTTAAGCATCGTTTTCTCCTCTTCCGAAAATCCGCCCTCCGCGCCTATGATAAAACCCAAGCTGTCGTCGCCTATCTTATCGAAGTATTCCGTGTTTTCCTCGCGCTCTATGGCAGAGAGCCAGGTAAAGCCAGTTGGCAGGTTTGCTACGAAATCTCCGAGAGGCAAGGTGCCATGAATAGTCGGTATGTCGAGTCTCTCTGACTGTTCAGAAGCGGAAATTGCAACCAGCTCCATCTTCTCGGCATTGAATTTTTGGTTCGTAAACTCGCTTATGACGGGATAAAAATCCGATACGCCGAGTTCTGTACCCTTTTCGATAACCAATCTCGTATTGTTCGGCTTTATCGGGCAGAAGGCGAGAGCTAGCGGACTTTTACGTTGCGCCTTTCTTTTGAGCGTTATCTTTCGGGCGACGACTCCGGTCTTGCCGGTATCCTCGATGGAGCAGAGCCACTCTCCATCTGCCTCATTGAACGCCAAGAAGTTCTCGCCAACTCGCAGGCGCAAAACAGTAAGCAGGTGTCCGATTTGAAATGCTGGAAGGTGAAACAGTTCACCCTCCAGCTGAGGGCAACATACCCTGGGAATATGCCGAGCCAAGGCTATTCCTTATGTTTTACGTCATTGACGAAAAGCGCTGCGAATATCGCGAGAAGCAATCCAGCCATAACGAACATAAACGCACTACGGTACATCGTGAGGTTGTATATAGGTGTCCCATCTGGAGTTGCCAAGCCGTTTCGGAAGAAGTCCAATAATCTTCCCAAAAGAGGCTGAAACAAGGCAGCACTGGACATTACGAGCGCGTTGGTGAACCCAGTGGATGTTCCTCCAAACTCAGGAGGTACCAGATGGTAGGAAAACGTAAACGACAGGTTATTCGCCCCGGCGCAAATCCCACCACCAAGCAATAATGCCAAGCACGATGTGAATTCTATAGCATCGTCATATATCGCAAACCAGAAGAAGAATATACTTCCAATGGTAAAGAAGATGATAGTTTTCTTGTAGCTGTTTATCTTTTCGGCAACCCAAGCGGAAATAACAGATCCAAGGGCAAAACCGATAAACAAAATAGTCGAGGAAATAGCCGCCTGTTCTGTGCTTATGCCATATCGCTGCTCCATAAAGGGAACAACCCACAATTCGGCAAGAGCACTCAACGGCAGGTATGTCATTGCCCCATAAAACCCGATAAGCCACGGCTTTGGATTTTTTGCCAGCAGCTTCAATCCATCAAGAAGATTACACTGCTGGGTACTTTGTTTCTGGCTCTTTTTCATAAAAACCAAAATGGCAAAGCTCAGAAGAATTCCAAAAGTCGCTATGGCGTATGTTGTATTCCGCCACCCAATTTTGGAGACGAGGTACGCTGTTGGTACACTCCCCGAAATACCCCCCAGACATCCCATACACATAGCGATACCCATAAGCATCGCGTACCGCCTTTTGTCGAAAAATTCAGTTGCGACCTTTCCACAGCACAGAAACGCTGCCGCAGTGGATAATCCAACAAGGAAGCGTCCTACCTCCAGCTGGAGGACAGATTGCGCCGAGCCGAATACGAATACGCCCAGTGAACAGGCTATACAGCTGGCAAAAATCATCGTCTTCGTACCCAGCTTGTCGGTTATGATACCGCAGGGTATCTGCATTGCGACGTATGGGATATAGGCGATCGATATAACAAATCCGAGAAGCGACGATGTCATACCGAACTCTGACATCAGGTCATTTGTCAGAACACTAGGTTCCACGCGAGTTATATAAGCGAACAGGTAGAATACCCAACAAAGGGCTACTGATAGAAGAGCCCCATTCGCCTTTTGCCTCCCCTGTAAAGAATTTGTCATATCGCACAAAACAGTCATTCAACACCTCCGCAGTATAGCAAACCGTTTCTGAAATGAGCTCTCGCTGCTATTACAAAATGTTACAAAAATCATATCGATACCTTCCATTTTGAAGCGATTCGTAGATGTTGTTTTGGTCATTCTTTTGTTCCTTTTATTCATTGCTAATGAGAAATTATTTTTCCCAAAAGGCGGGGCGCATTATACTGATTTGCCTTTCCGCTAAGCCGTCAAGCCACGCTGCGCTAGCGCTTGCTTTTCGGGCTTTGCCCTACAGGCTTGACTGCCGCTCGGCAAATCAGGTCTTTTCCAACTGCCCCTTTGGGAAAAAAGAATAATTCTTTCGGGCTTTGGCGTATTTGAGATGCTCCTGCGACTGAGGGACTTTTTGGGTGGTGGCATATTTGGGCTACTCATTCGACGGAGGCACTCTTTGGGTTTTGGCGTATTTGGGCTGCTTCTTCGACTGTGGTGCTGTTTGGGCTTTTTCCCCGACACTGGAGGATGCTCGAGGTATTCCTGCTTTTGCCGAGGACTTCTGTGTTTCGTCGCATCGGGCAACTTCTCCTTTGTCGATGTTGTTGCTCTCCCTTGAAACGGGAAGGGTAGGGGGCGCGTATTTGTGTCCATCTTGTTCCAGCTTTGCTCTTCCTCAAATACGCTGTCGGCGGCGTGCGTGTTTTGTCCCGTTTCAATGCGGCTTCTGCCCGGCTCTGCCGCGTCCGGGTTTCGGTTTGGCTTTTCGCATTGTTCCAGTGTCGTACTGTTTCCATCACGGCTATGTCCTTGTGCCTTCGTCAGCTGAATTAGTGCGGCATAGCATCTGTCCTGGACTCGTTCCGGTATTGTCGCCATTCCGCCACTGTCCTTGTAGCTGTCCATCTTGTTCCAGTTCCGCTTTCTTCCGAGCTTGGTGCCGGCATAGTGTATACCTTGTCTCGTTTCACCACTGCTTCTGTTCTTTCTATATCCAGGTTGCTGAGAGGTGGGATATTTCATTTGCTTTCTCCTTTAGTTCTGTGAGTGCCCAGACGAGTGCGTCGACCCTATCTGGGGATTTGTCTGCTTTGGTGCCGTACTCTAGGTTGCACATCTGCTCCTCTAGCTCGAGGAATTCGCGGGAGTGGTAGACCTTGTTTGCATCATAGAGCAGTGCTACCGGCTCGGCTCGTGCAACTTTGCCGCGTATAGCGTGGGTTTCGGCGATAGGTGCGTTTGGATAAATTGTCGTCAGCATAGCACGTACCAAGTCGCCGCCGTTGTTCGTTTCGGCGACTATGCGGCTTGCATTGTAATCGTGGTAGGCGCGGCAGACTACCTTTGCCCATTCGGATGGGGCGTACTTCCCGCTCAGGTCGTCGAGTACATACATCTTCTCGTCGTACCCAAGTCCTGCGACGACTATGCCGGTTTCGTCGGAGCTTTCGTTTGAGGTTACTGCCGGATCGACGCCGATTACATCGCGCGATACGTCGTCGCGATCCACTTTGCGGTATACGATGTTCTTGCGCGTCCATACTGTATTCTCTTTCTCCATAATGAGTTCGCCTTCGAGCTCTTGTCGCCCAACGCGGGTGTGTGCATAGGTCGTACGCATAGTCTCGAGGAAACGAGGGCTTAGGTTGTTTGCGTTGTCGAAAGTCGTGCCTCGTGTTAGGTGGGTATGCTCCGCTTCGGCTATGCGCTTGAGGATGCGGAGAGGTTTCGGCGTGGTCGTTATGATGCAGCGGGGATCGTCGCCGAGGCGCAGGGTGAAGAGTACTTGCTGCCAGAGTTCCTCAGCGTGTCTGTGCTTCGCGAATTCGTCTATCCATACGAGATCGAATTGGTAGCCGCGCATTCTTTCGTAATTGTTGCTCCCGATGAGGTATGCTCGTGCGCCGTTCTCCCAGACGAGTAGATTGCGGGAGCGGTAGAAGTGAAATTTCGGTGGCTTGGAGGGAGGTGAGCCATCGTCGTAGGCATTCGAGGTGGCGCTGTTTATGGAGAAGCGTTTCCGCCGCTTCGTCTTCTTTTGCTCCTCCAGTTCCTCGGCGAATTGCTCTTGGGCTATGGTTGTGCCGAGAAGTCCGGATATTCCTTCGACCATAACGTCGCGGGCTTCCTGGATTGTGCGTCCGATTATGGCGACGCTTTTGTATTTGCCGTTGGCGACGAGCTCCATAACGGATTCTGCGCCGGTTCTTGTTTTGCCGAAGCCGCGACCAGCCATAATCAGCCAAATCCATTTGTCGTCGATCGGTATTCTTTGTTCAGGTCTGGCTATTTCGTGCCAGCTTTTTATTTTTGTTATCATTATAATTTGTTCCTTTTGTTGTTATTTGTTTTGTTTGTTCGGGAGTGAGGGGAAATTTTTGTCTTTTGTTATCTTTTGTTATCTTTTGTTATCTTTTGTTATCTTTTGTG
>JAFUUW010000093.1 GCA_017471265.1 Alphaproteobacteria bacterium | reverse complement strand
TATGGAGACATCAGCTCCCATCAATTCCAGCGCCCTGATGTGAAGATCAACGCCGCGCGCCCCTATGGCACATCCTCCTGGAAGCGATACCGTCGCCTCACGGCACCGACCTATCAGCGCTCCCAATACCAATATCGATGCACGCATCTTTCTGACAAAGTCGTACGGCGCTTCAGTGGAGTGTACGGTACATGTCATAAGCTCCAGTGAGTGCGCAGACTTTCGGGATATATCGACGCCTATGTGCTCCAACAGCTCCAGAAGGGACGTTATGTCAGCTAAATTCGGGACGTTTGTGAGAAGCAACGCCTCGTCAGTCAAAATAGATGCAACAAGCGCAGGTAGTGCGAGGTTTTTCGCTCCACTGATTGCGACCTCACCGTTCAGCGGGTTTCCACCGATTATCCGCATACTCTGCAACATCTATGATTACCCCATCGTCCGAAGAACAAACAAGCGATATTGTAGCAAAAAAACAAGGAAAAAGGGGAAAAGGTGGAGGGGACCCCTAGTTGGGGCATAACAAGCGGTTGTATGTGTCTGGTGGATAGCTCAGGAATTATTATGACCCTTGACCGACATATTTGAAGTAGAAAGCCTGCGGAATATTTGCAATTAAAATTTATACGTGTTGACCAAAGATGAATTTTTTAAAAATGCAAACATATGAGTTCACTGGCGATTTATGACATATTTGTTTTGCAGACACGCTAGATACTGTCTGCGCATACATTACAACCCCACTGTCTTTGTTGTGCTGGTAATAACGGCTCTATCTTCTTTCATAATGCCTCGATGATGTTGTGTCTATTCTGTACTTTTTACTCATCTTTCTTTTTTTGTTGTGAATTACGTCTTTTTTATTTTGTCGGTATATAGTTCGGATAGTGTTTGAAGTTCATACTTTATGCTGCAAACAAAGTACTGAGGTAATTCTGCTATAGTATGGTTTGATGCGGTTTGTTGACTAAATTTATAGCTTTCGAAATTTTCACCAGCTTACCCTCGTTGGCTCCAGGATATGGAAAGTAAGTTGGAGTTTCTCCTTTGCGTCGTGTACAGATGCAGGGGCGATTACCGCAGTTAACTGTGATTTGTTATTGTTTTTTTCCAAAAGGGGCGAGAAAAAGGTTCCTGATTTGCCGAGCGGCAGTCAAGCCTGCAGGGCGCAGCCCGAAAAGCAAGCGTCAGCGTAGCGTGGCTTGACGGCATGCGAAAAGGCAAATCGGTATAATGCGAGCAGCCCTTTGGAAAAATAATGCGTTTAATTTTGAGGTTAAAACTGTATCTGTGTAGCAATACCTCTATTCTCCGGAACTGCGAAGTACCCACCCCCTTCTAGATACTGCCTATACAAAACATTGACAAATTGAAAAAGAGCGATAAAAATGAATAATAAATAAGATGACGTAATATCGACACATCATGCCAGAAGATAGAGCTGTTATTGCCGAAATAACAATGTAGCGTGCAATAACAGATGGTATTTCTTCGTGCCGAAATTTACCCGAATGTTACGGAAAATATGAGATTGTGCAGCGATGTCTTAGACTATGGTGCGGTATTGCCAACTAATACTTGAAAAACTCTTCGTTTTTTCAAGCCGCCATCCATATTCATTACATTTTTCTTTGGCTTAATTTTTTACCATTCTCGTGTAGGCAGCATTTGATCGTACCGGCAGTTTAGCCGCGGAAATGAAGGTACAACCGATATGAAAAGTACAAATGGCAAAATCTAGGCGAAGTCGCTTTCAATGAGCAGGCTTGTCTGGAAGTTGCAAAAGCGAAAAGTATATTTAACTCTTGTTTCTCATTCCATATGCCCCATTATTGAATGCTTGGGCGTTGCATGGGTATCATTTCATATGTACATATTTAGCCGGGTTATCGAATGGCAGCGAAGAGGCAGATAAACGTCGGGGGAGTGAAAATCGGCGGCGGAGCTGATATTTCCGTCCAAACTATGACGAATACTGACACGGCGGATGTGGCAGCTACCCTGCGGCAGATCCATCTCGCGGCGGATTTGGGTTGCGACCTAATACGCGTCTCTTGCCCTACGCCGGCATCGACCAAGGCGCTCAAGGATATCGTCCGTGACTCGCCAATTCCGGTGATCGCCGATATACACTTCAACTTCAAGCGCGCACTGGAAGCCATTGAGGCAGGCGCTGCGTGCGTGCGCATCAATCCAGGGAACACTCCTGAGCACGGCATACGTGAGATAGTTGCGGCGGCCAAGGCGCGGGGTGTCGCCATACGGTTGGGAATAAACGCCGGCTCTCTGGCGCGCGATATCTTGGAAAAGTATGGCGAGCCGACAGTTAATGCTATCGTCGAATGCGCCGTTTTGAATTGCCAAAAGCTGGAGGCTCTGGATTTTCGAAACTTCAAGGTAAGCGTCAAGTCCTCGGATGTCAGGCAGTCGATCGCGGCGTACCGCAAGCTCAGTCAACTGATAGATTATCCCCTGCATATTGGGATAACCGAGGCGGGGACATTGTTTCCCGGGACGATAAAATCGGCTATCGGCGTAGGTTCGCTCCTGGCTGATGGTATTGGGGATACCCTGCGTGTTTCGCTGTCGGGTGACATAACTGAGGAAGTTCGTGTTGGACGACAGATTTTGAAATCACTGAATTTGCTGAAGAATGCCGTTGATATAGTGTCGTGTCCAACCTGCGCTCGTACGCTGATCGATGTTGTAGGCATATCGAAAGCGCTGGAGGAATATTGTGAGAATGTACACAAAAAGCTGAAAATCTCAGTGCTCGGGTGTGTGGTTAATGGTATCGGCGAAGCACGAGGAGCAGATATCGGGGTGTTCGGCTTTCAAAAGGGCGTCGCCAAGTTGTTTGTTCGCGGGAAAGAGGAGCGGTCGATGCCGGAAGAGGAAGTGCTTCCGGCAGTCAAAGAGCTCATACAAAAGATGGAGGGCTAAACCTCCCTCCATCCTTTCGGAAAAATGCTACGGTTACTTCTTTTTTTTCGCTGAGTAAAGTTTTCCGAGATCCTTGTCTATAAAGTAATATGCAAGATACTCTTTTTCCGTATTCCATAATTTCTTTTCTTTATTCTTTTTATCCAAACTATTCATAAGTTTATCGCGCATATTTTGCAATTTTATTAATTTTTGTGAAATATCTTCAATACCACGAGTGTGATCTAAACGATCATCACTGTAATAGCCATTTAAAACCAATTTATCAAAAACATCCATTTCGTTATTAAGCATTTCAAGAGTTTTAAAAACACTAAGATAGCAATCAGAACATTTCTCCTCCATTTCGGAAAGGCTATTCTTTAATTTGTCGTAATGTTCTAGAAGTTCTTTTTTTAGTCCCTTACTAATGAAATACGAAGTATCTGGATCTACGAAAAGAGGCAAGGTATCAAAAGAAAGATTCTTTAGTTCTATCCAAAATTTATATATATTACCTTTTTCTTCAAAGTCTTTAATTTTTGAAATGTGGGCGGACACCTTTTTAATAAATTCCTTCTTTGAGTTGGTATCAACAGAAGCATACAGACGATATTTTTGATTTGACATATTTTCATATTCTTCGCTACTCATAAATTTCATACAACCTTCGAAGTCGGATATATCTGGAAATACCCCCCAATCGTTGCGCATGCTTTGGATAACATTCTGGCAACGATTGATGGTTGTATCCAGAGAGTTCGTTTCTTTTATGAGTTCATTGCAGGATGCCATTTTTTTATCGAAGGCTGTGAGATCGTATTTCACGGCATTTTTTCCAGAGATTTTGCCAAGTTGAACAACTTGCATTTTGTGGTCTAATTTGTAAAGCGTGTTAGAATGACGCTTTACGTAATATTGAGACGGCACATCCCAAATATAACGGCTATAAAATTCTAATTTAGGCAGGGTTGAGTCTTTTTTATTAAATAACCTTTCATCAACATCAAGATCTTTAAAAATAATCTGACCTTCAAAATGCTCTCCATCTTTTTTAAATCGACCACGAATACCAGGAGCAACAGTGCAAGTAGATAGTTGAGATGGAGAATTTTTCAAATTATCTAAAAAACCATCCTGATTTCTGAAGACCCTCAAGTTTTCCAAATGACGATATAAACGAAGAGCGTTTGCATATTTTTTAACATCATCGCTGGCATCACGTATTTTGCTGGCAAATTTTTGGTATTCACTCTTACCCAGCAAGAAATCTACAGTATCGTTAACAACTTTCTCATTGATTACCGCATTTTTTGTTTTTTCATAAAATCCATTGTTATACCCTGTATCCAGGGCGCGATTTATGGTGTTTCTTATCAAGAAAGCGTTCCAATTTGCGTTGGAAAAACGAGCACAATCAAAGTTTTTCTTAAAATAAATGATCTGCGACATATCGTGTTTCTCGGCAACTGCATTTTCCGCAAGCACATCCCGCAAGTACACCCAAATGGAATTTTCAAATTTCTCGTCTTCAAGCCATTTGGCATGCTTAGCCCCCGCTAGCACAATCTTATTGTCTTTGAGAATATTCGAAAGGCGTGCTTTCCAAGCCTCTTTGTTTGCGAACAGCGCGAAACTCTTGAAATCCGTAATTTTGTCAACAGTTTCATCTGGGGCAGTAAGGGCGGCTAG
>JAFUUW010000092.1 GCA_017471265.1 Alphaproteobacteria bacterium | reverse complement strand
CCCATATGAACCTCGATTTTTTATGATTGACACCCTTTTGTCTTTTTTTACGTATTCTTCACATATTTCAAAACACTCTCTTCCACCATCACAAGCTAAAATCACTTCAATTTCCGACAAAGTTTGTGCCAGAACGGAATCTATACATGGTCTCAAATATTCTTGGCAATTAAGAATTGGAATAATAGCACTAACTTTCACATTACCGAGGGAATATTCGGCCTTTCGTTTTTTTCAGGATCCGAGTAATATAGTTCATATCCTTATTTCCTCCCAACGACTACACTCGGGCGTCGCCTATTGACCTGTAACTGTGAAGAATATTCGTCGACTGGCACGGCGCCTATAAGTGGCGCCAGGTCTTCTGACGGGCGACGGAGTGGTTTCTGCGGAGCTGAAGTGCTAGGAACGCTCGTGGCTGTTCTGTATCCAACAAACGTCCCTGAAACAAAAAACAACAGAGAGCAGAACAGTATACCAACGACAAAAAAACACTTGTTCATACGTGAGTGCCGATGGTCGAGACTATCTCGTGCGCCCACTTAGAGATGCTACCGGCACCAGCGAACAGTATTATATCGTTCGCCCCGAATTGCCCATGCGTTGACATACCTTGCAGAATATCCAACAGCTCTTCCTTGTCGTTTGCGAACAAAACATCCTTTCCTTGCCCCTTCAGATTTCTGTACAAATCGTCTGATGTTATAGGCGCCGTTTCGATATCGTCTGCTTTGTACACCGGCACAATGATAATCCTATCCGCCATATCGAAACAGTGGCAAAAGTCATCGAAAAGTGAGTTCAATCTGGTAAACCTGTGCGGTTGGCATATTATCGTTATATGCCCAGACACCCTTTGCCTTGCCGAGCGAAGAAGCGACAGTATCTCCGTTGGGTGGTGTGCATAATCGTCGATGACTAGGGTATCCCCGATTTTGCCGACTTTAGTGAAACGGCGATTGACGCCCGTGAAAGATGCCAGCGTCGCCTTCACTATATCCCATCCGATGCCAAGCTCGGCAGCCATAGCAACAGCGGCAAGCGAATTACGTATGTTGTGATCTCCGAGAAGAGGGATAGAAACATCCGTCAATACCTTATTCCCATTCTGCAACACATTGAACACCGAACCGTCCGGGTTTTTCACTATATTGATCGCCTGGAAGGTAGCTTCTTTTTCTATGGAATAGCTGATAATTCGTCGATCGGAGATACTTCTTGCAACATCGGCGGCGTTTTTGTCATCGATACAAATGATTCCTACTCCATAAAACGGAAGGTTGTATGTGAATGTACGAAAAGCGCCTTTGAGGGCATCAAAATTTCCATAATGCGCGATGTGCTCACGATCTATGTTTGTGATTATCCCGATAGTTGGAAAAAATCGAACAAAGCTACCATCCGATTCATCGCTCTCGATAACCGCCCACTCGCCTGTTCCCAACCTAGCATTCGACTTATACGAATGAATAATACCGCCGTTAACAACTGTCGGATTGAACGACGCCATCTCCAACATTGCAGCACATATCGAAGTAGTGGTTGTTTTTCCATGTGAGCCGGCAACAACGACCGACTTCTTGAAGCGCACAATCTGAGAAAGCATCTCAGCCCTTGATAGGCAGGGTTTATGCAACTCACGAGCTCGGAGCAATTCGGGATTATCCTGCTTTATGGCGGAAGAAAAAACGACGACGCTTGCATTATCAACATTCTTAGCATCGTGCCCCAAAAACGCTGTTATGCCAAGCTTTTCCAGCCGCTCCACATTCTGCGAGCGCGCTTTATCGCTACCTTGAACGATATACCCCAACGAGTGCAAGATTTCGGCGATACCGCTCATTCCGATTCCGCCAAGTCCTATGAAATGGACAACCACATCCCTATTGCAAGCGGCAAACACACCACACCCCAACCACACCGATACCCCGATTATATCGTCTCGGTTATGACGTCAGCAAATTTTTTGGCTGGATCTATTTCGTATGAGCCCCGTATCTGCCCCAATTTCTCAGACATTGCAAGGCGTTTGTTTTCACTTAGCAACAAGTCTTTAACAATATCAGAAAGCTTTCTTTGGGATAACTCAGCTTCACTGACGAGGGTAGCAGCTTCCTGCTTTTCCAGGAACCGCGCATTCTCGAGTTGATCCCCATTTATTGATTTCGCAAATGGAATGAGCACTGATGGCTTGCGAAAACCCATTATTTCAAAAATGCTTGAAGCCCCAGATCTGGAAATTACCAAATCCGCCTGACTGTAAAGTTCACCTATATTTTCGAAGAACGGAGCAACGGTAGCGTTCACGTTGTGCTGTGCATATGCCTGCCTTATTTTTTCGACATCATCGGCACGTCCTTGATGAAAAACTCGTATTTTCAACGTATTTACGATATCACACAGTGCCCCGGTAACCTCTTCAGAAAATACCCTTGCTCCCTGGCTTCCAGCAAAAACCAAAACCACAGGTACGTCATTTTTAGGAGGCTCGATATGCCCGTATTGCGCATCAAAGCGCGTTGGATTGCCGATACATACAGCTTTGCTGCAATCGGAAATGCCTCTAGTGCCTGGGAATGAAATGCAAATTCGCGTTGCCAATTTTGACAGAAGTTTGTTTGCTTTTCCTATGACGGCATTCTGCTCATGTATGAACGTCTTTATCCCTAACAACTGGGCAGCGAGCACAAACGGAACGGACGGATATCCGCCAAAGCCCACAATGGCTCGTGGTTTCATTTTGCGTAATGCCGGCAAGGCACTGGCTATGCCACACAAGAGTGAAATGTACAACTTAATCCGAGAAGACGTGTAGACCTTTTGGATGACAGCTGATGATTGGTATTTTCCTAGATATTTCGTCCCTCGTACATCCGTTGCAAAGAGAATGCCATACCCACGTGTCTCCAACTCCTGAGCCAGACACACCGCAGGAAAAACATGTCCGCCAGTTCCCCCAGCGGCTATGATAACCTGATCACTCAACACTCAACCACACGCGGCAAAACGACACCTGATGGTAGCATATGGAAGGTGCTTTACGGAGATTTCTCAATTCGATGGATAATCTCGAGGAGGGAAAGGGGGTTGAGAATGTCGGGAAGCAGATACATAATCGCGCATATCCGGGAAATACGAAGTTGGAACGTGATTTTAGCCTCTGTGCAAATGCCTGTGTATCATCAATGTCCACCGTGGTACGTCGCATAGTGCACTATCGGCTGGCTACTGAACAAAGCAAAGAAAAATAGAATGACTTCTGAGGGAAGGATGTTGATAAATTTGTTACGCTATCTGGCAAAATCTCTCAAACTTTTTGTGCAAATTTTATTAGAAATGCATGTAATTTTATTTCTAAAACGTGAGAATGGTGAAAACCTCCTTCTTTAGGTGAACATTTTAGTACAATATAAAGTATAGTGTATATAAGAAGTTCACGTAGTATTCCGTGAGAATATATGGGGCGTTATACGGCGGCATTGCAGAGAAATGTGTAGAAGTGATAATGAAGATGTGTTTTAATGAAAATGGAAATGTAACTCTTAATCACGTACATATACTGATTTCAGTATCTCTTCATATCTCTCGGTATCGAAGGGGGCACAATATGTGAAAGGGGAAAGTAGCAGAAAATCGCGAGGTAAGTTTCAGGAATTAAGGAGGCGATACTGTAGCACTTACAGGCGAAAGAATATTTTGTCGCAATATTCGGACAGATAAGCGCAAAGGAAGGGCAAAAATGTATAGTAGAACAGGCGACACATTATAGGCAGGATAGCTTTAGGATTTCTGAGTTCTAAGAGTTCACTCTTTTAATCCACTTTCCGAGCGTGAACTGGAACCATCGGCTTCCAGCCGATAGGTTATCTATTGACGAATTCAATTCGTGTGCTACCTTAATATAAAATTGTATTTTTTTCGATAAAGACAGTTTTTATTCAATTTAGCGTTTCTGATTTCGCCATATCTGTTTCAAAATTTTAATTTTCCTATAAAGCTTGCAACTTTCTAACATTCGCATTTCACTCAAAATCAACTTCAATCTGGCATATACCCCGTTTTCACTAACCAACTTGCCAAATCAATTTATGGTACACTGCCGAGTTATGGCAAGTCAGCTAGCCGCGGTTGAGCTCTCTCCGTTTGTGAGCATTTGTCACACAAAATCCATCAGCGAGTTTTGCCAGTGCTGCAAAGTCAGAAGTCGGAACTTTGTGTACGTCAAAGTTACGGTACGCAAAAACAGACGACGTAGGTGAGCAGCCATAAACAGACAATTTCGGTGATGAGGTAGAGCGGAATTAACCGTGCCTTTTCACTAACGTAGCGTATGTTTTCTTCTGAGGGGCAAAATCCACATTCGTATGCACCGACATCTGCGGGCGTACCTTTTTCGCGTAAACCGCGACGGAGAAGCACCGAAAGGAGAAGAGCGATCACCGCGAGACTTCCGGATACGAACACCGCGATGATTACAGACGATACGTCCGAGAAACTGAACAAAGCATAACCGATCGCGCATACAACACCTTCAGTATATCAGGTAGTGTTTTCTGTTCTATCAAAACGACATCTTCAAATCTCCGATATTGTCCTTTTGAAATATCTTGAGTAGGAGCTCGTAATCCTTCAGTTGCCCGGCATCGACTATTTTTGTCGCCAATTTTGAGGTTTGGGTTAACAGATCGAGCAAATGAGGTTGGTTTCGCGGATCATTTATTTCAAACGTACGGGACGTCTTTTCTCCGCTCTGCTTCGTTCCCAGTATCTCTCCGCTACCGCGAAGACGCAGATCTTCCTCGGCTATCTTGAAGCCGTCGTTGGTTTCACGGATTACATTTATTCTTTTTTTGGCGATATCCGATATGTTTGTATCAAACAGCAGGATGCAGTACGACTGCAAGTCGCTACGCCCAACACGCCCTCTTAATTGATGCAGCTGCGCCAATCCGAACTTTTCCGCATTTTCGATGAATATGACACTTGCCTCGGGGACATCAATCCCGACTTCGACAACGGTTGTGGCAACCAGTATCTTGCAACCTCCGTGGCAAAATCGCTCAAACACTCGCTGTTTTTCTGCCGATTTCATCTTTCCGTGAAGCATTTCCACGTCATCACTGAAGTACTTCTTCAAAAATTCAAAGCGGTTGATTACGCAGGTATATTTGGAACGCTCGTTTTCCTCAACAACCGGGCAAATCCAATATACCTTCTGTCCCTGGCTCAGTATGTTGCCTATGGATTTCACGGTATCTGAAATCCTGCTGAGCGGAATAGCTCGGGTTATAATTTCCCGCCGACCTGCTGGTTTTTCGGTTATTGAAGAAACGGCAATATCGCCATACAGCGACATTACGATAGTTCGTGGAATAGGTGTTGCCGTCATACTGAGCACGTGTGGAGAAACGCCTTTCTCAATCAACTGCAAGCGCTGTTCCACCCCAAACCTATGTTGCTCATCGATGATAACAAAGCCCAAGTTGTGGAAATTCACCCGTTCGGTGATAATGGCATGGGTTCCTACGAGCACGTTAACCGTTCCATTAGCGACTTTCTCCAGGATTTCTCTGCGCTTTCGCCCTTTTTCGCTTGACGTTAGAAGCTCAACGGATAACTCAACTTCCTCGAAAAGCGACTTTATCGTGGCGTAATGCTGTTGCGCCAAAATCTCAGTCGGAGCAAGAAAGGCGCACTGAAAGCCACTTTCGATGGCGTATAACGCTGCAAGCACGGCAACTATGGTCTTCCCAGATCCGACATCGCCCTGCAGGAGGCGAGCCATCGGAGCTCCACTTCGCATATCCTGGAGTATGTCCGCAAGCGCTCGCTCTTGCGCCGCCGTTAAGGCAAAAGGCAGTGCCTCTCGTAACGTATTCGCGAGAACGCTGGCATTCTCTATGATATGTCCGTGTTTTGTTTTCGAATTCGCTACTCTTATGGATAGCTGTTCAGCCAAAAGTTCATCGAAAGCCAATCTACGGCGAAACCCGTCATCCAGTTGTTCCTTCTTCTGCTCTTTCGGGAAATGTATATTACGCAGCGCTTCGGTAAATGAGCAAAAACTATTGTGTGAAAGCACATTTGCTGGTAACCATTCCGGGAGACTGGACTTTTCAAGACGGTCGAATGCGGCGCGCATAACTGAATAAATCGCTTTCTGGGTTAGCCCAGTGGTTAGGGGATACACATTAGAGAAAGATACCCCATGGTCAAATTTTGCCAGCGGCACTTTTTCCGGATTGATGAATTGCAATGCGCCGGAAAATGCCACACCCAGTTTGCCAGATACGCAGACTTCTTCATCTAAGCGGAAGGTCGATCGTATGTATGCTTTTGGATAATTGAACAATGCTATTTCCACCAATTCATCACCATTTTTCCCATATACCACCGTTGGGCGGGAGGGAATATGACTGGTTTCGATGCAATCTACGCGCAGCCTTGTTGTTACAATTTTTCCAACATAATCCCTGGAAAGCTTGTCAACCTGCAGCTTTTCGACGGTGTGCAATGGCATATGAAGCAGCGCATCAATCACGCGCCCCCCGAACAGCTTTTCAAACAGCTTCAGTCTCGGCTTGTAGTACCCACTGATGCAAGATGCGAGAGCGCCTAATATCAACATGAAAAGATCGATGCCACAATGTAACCCCACGTATAATAAATCACCCAAAATCAGTGTTGCACAAAAAAGTAACCGCAGCCACGTTGGAACAAGATAGATGCATTCAAGATAGTGTCTATTTGGAGAATTGGTGGAAAAGGTGTCAGAAGAGTGGATAGACCAGCACTAGAATGCAGAGCTCTGGAGAGCGTGGAAATTATTTTTCCCAAAAGGCGTGGCGCATTATACTGATTTGCCTTTCCGCGTGCCGTCAAGCCACGCTGCGCCTTCCGGCTTGCTTTCCGGACTGCGTCCTGCAGGCTTGACTGCCGCTCGGCAAATCAGGGCTTTTTTCTCGCCCCTTTTGGAAAAAAAGAGTAATTTCTTTGAGATGTAATTGAAGTTTTATTTCCAGAATGTGGGAAGGTTGAAAACCCCCTTGCCTTTAGGCGAAGACTTTAAGTATGGTGTAAGGCATGGCATACAGAAGAAGTTCACATAGTGTATACGATATAGAATACCATATAGTGTTCTGTATAAAATGTAGGTATAGGGCGCTATACAGTAATATTGCCGAAAGGCGTATAGGAGTGATAACGGAGGTGCGTTCAGCCAACTATGTGGGTATAATGAGTGGAAATGTAAGCCCTGCTCACTTCTATACATATGCTGATCTAGGCATCTCCGCATCTCTCAGCATCAAAGGTAACGCAATATAAACGCAAAATGTTACGGGGAGAAATCCACGGATTAAGAAAAGGTACTGGGAATGGCGTCTGTGAGCGAGAGGATATTTTGGCGGAATATCCGAACAGATAAGTGCAAAGAAGGTACAAAAATATAACAAGATTCACATCATAAACAGGATAACTTTAGGCTTTCCGAATTCTAAGAGGTTCCTCTTCCTAATCCACTTTCCAAGCGTGAACTAAAACCACCGACTTCCAGCCGGTAGGTTATCTATTTATTATTGGAATACAATGACGCTTAGTCGCCAACGTTGCCCAGGAAGGGTGAGGTAGCGACAGATACTTTGGGTGTATACCAATAGAAATTGTGCTAGCATACACGCATGGCGTTTTGTAGCTTCGTCAGTTATGCTCGGTAGAATTTCGGATGATGCTTTGAAGAGATTTGCGGATACTGTGCGTGCCTTGTCAGTCGATATGGTGAATGCTGCTAATTCAGGGCATCAAGGAACGCCTCTTGGATTTGCCGATGTTGTGTCGGTGCTGTTCAACTGTTCGATGCAATTTGCCCCTGGTGATGAAGCTCGCGATCGGTTGATACTCTCTGCAGGGCATGCCAGTGCTATGTTGTATGCGGCGATATACCTGACGCAGAAGACAGAGATTTCACTCGATGATCTACGCAACTTCCGAAAATTTGGTGGTATTTGTCAGGGGCACCCGGAGATCAACAAGTCCCTCGGTATTGAAATGACAACAGGGGCGCTAGGACAGGGCGTTGCGACGGCGGTCGGAGTTGCTATTGCTCTCAAGAAAAAGCACCTAGACGGCAAGGTTTTTGCGATAGTTGGGGATGGCTGCCTGATGGAGGGGGTATCGCATGAAGCTGCGACATTAGCTGCAAAATTAAACCTCGATAATTTGATAATTCTCTTTGATAACAACAACGTTTGTATTGACGGATATGCAGCGGATTATACAACCAGCAATGCGGCACGATTTAAGGCGTATGGCTTCGACGTCTTTGAGGCTGATGGGCACAACCTTGGAGATATATACCGTGTAATAGAAGATGCGAAGCATTCCCGGCATCCGGTGTTTGTTTCATTCAAGACTGTGATTGGATGTGGATCTGAGCAGGCTGGAACGAACAAGTGTCATGGCAAATTTGTTTCGTTCGAGGAAGCTCGGGCAATGCGCCAAAAATTCGATTTTCCTGAAGCTCCTTTCAGCATTCCCGAGAATGTTTTGCGGAAAAAAGAAACGTCGAGGATGGCGACCGAGAAACTCAGTGGCATACCGTTTGACGAGCTGCACAATGTCATCGATACCATTAAGGCAGAATTTGTGGAAAATCCGCGTCCGCTCTCGACAAGGGCAGCCGCCGGTGTGGTTTTCGAAAAACTCTGCGGTTGTTTTACTTCAATCATAGGCGGCTCAGCGGATCTATCGAGTTCAAACTGCACGATTTCGAAGGTGCATACTCCAATATGTGCCTCTTCATTTGACGGAAATTACGTACACTACGGCATTCGAGAACACGCTATGGGGTGCGTGATGAGTGGGCTTGCCACCGAGGATTTTATTCCCTATGGCGGCACGTTTCTTGTCTTCAGCGACTATATGCGTCCTGCTATCCGGAATGCTGCGCTTATGAAAGTCGCCCCAATTTTTGTTCTAACACACGACTCAATAGCGGTTGGCGAAGATGGAGGAACTCACCAGCCGATTGAGCAACTTTCATCGCTTCGTTTGATACCGAACTTGAATGTTATGCGTCCGGCTTGTGATGTTGAAGTTGCCGAATGCGTAGAATTGGCTATCCAGAACCGTTCAACCCCGACAGCCCTTGTGTTGTCTCGGCAAGCTCTGCCGAATTTGCGGATGGTACATTCTGGAGATAACCTTTGTGCAAAGGGGATGTATGAGATTTCTCCATTTGCCGAAAATGGAAATCCTAAGATATCGATAATAGCCACCGGCTCCGAGGTATCTTTGGCGCTTGCTGCAAAGGTGCAGCTCGAGGGTTTTGATATACGCATAATTTCCGCTCCTTGTTTGGAATTGTTTGACGAGCAGCCTGAGGGCTACAGAGCGCAGATGTTAACCGACAGAAAATTATTTTTAGAGGCAGGACGACCGGATATTTGGTACAAGTACAAGACGTGTCCAGACGATGTGGTGTGGGGAATAAGTGAATTTGGAGAATCCGGAACTGCCGGTGACCT
>JAFUUW010000091.1 GCA_017471265.1 Alphaproteobacteria bacterium | reverse complement strand
TATGTCGAAACAACGACCTCATGCAAACGGAACAAATCGTGCAGGGGCTTGAGAGCCACAACCATCTGAATTGTCGAGCAGTTCGGATTAGCAATTATCCGTGAATTATACCTTCGCAGATCACCGAAATTAACCTCAGGAATAATCAACGGAACATCGTCATGCATACGAAAAAAGGACGTATTGTCTATGACAGTACACCCATGCTCCGTGGCGACAGTGGCATACCTAGCAGAGACATCCCCACCGGCAGAGAATAACGCCAGGTCATACTTTGAGAAATCCACATCTGCAAGGTTCTGCACACGTATGCCAGCCTCCCCATACTCTAGCGTCATTCCATCAGAACGCTCAGACGCAGCGGCAGAAACGTTGGCAGACAGGACACCAAACTCGCGGAGGACGGACAGCATCTCCCGACCGACACGCCCTGTTGCACCAACAACAATTATCCGCGAGTTTTTGAGCATAAGAAGAAGGAGCTAGCCCTTAATGTTGTATCTCTTATTGAACTTGCTAATCTGCCCTGCGGTGTCAACCAACTTTTGCCCACCACCAGTCCAAGCAGGATGCGTAAACGGATCGATGTCGAGGTTGAGCACATCTCCTTCTTTGCCAAACGTCGACTTTGTCTCAAACTTTTCCCCAGTCGTCAAAACGATCGTAACCTTGTGATAATCTGGGTGGATGTTTTTTTTCATAGGAACACCAAAAAAATGTTTTGCGCTTTTTGCAAACTCTGTATACTGAACTTATATCGCAGGTTGCGATTTGTATCAACACATTTCTTTGTATGGGACAAAATTTTCATATGGCTGGATAGCCTTAAGTGAAACAGCAAGAGGGAGATTTTATGAGTGAACAAGAAGTAAAAACAAAATCTATAAATTTACAGGAATTAAAAAAACAATCTTTATCAACTTTGCTTGAATATGCCATTGAGCACAACGTCGAAAATCCGCACTTGCTGCGGAAACAAGATCTTGTGTTCGCAATTTTGAAGAAGGTGTCTGAAGCGGATATACCAATTTTCAGCATTGGAGTGCTGGAAGTCCTTCAGGACGGGTTCGGATTTTTGCGCTCCGCTGAATCGAATTATCTTCCTGGATCGGACGATGTTTATGTTTCACCGTCATTCGTCAAAAAGCTGGGACTGAAAACTGGAGACACCATAGAGTGCCAACTTAAGGCTCCAAGAGATACCGATAAGTACTCTTCTGTTTTGAAAATTTTGAAAGTCAATTTCGAAGATGTAGCTCACATAAAGCGACGCACAAACTTCGATAACTTGACACCTCTATACCCTGACGAGATGCTAAGTCTCGAACCGGAGCGTCCGAAGAAGGATGGAGCGTTTATGCAGCGTATCGTCGATCTTGTCGCTCCAATAGGCAAGGGGCAGCGAGCACTTATCGTTGCTCCACCGAGAACCGGAAAAACCGTTATGCTCCAGACGATAGCTCAATCTATTACGGAAAAATTCAAAGACGTTTATCTCATTGTGCTGCTGATAGATGAACGTCCGGAAGAAGTTACAGATATGCAGCGCTCTGTCAAAGGTGAGGTCATCAGCTCAACCTTCGATGAACCCGCAACACGCCACGTTCAGGTTGCGGAAATGGTTATAGACAAGGCAAAGCGATTGGTTGAGCATAAGCGGGATGTTGTCATTCTGCTGGATTCCATCACGCGCCTGGCTCGTGCGTATAACACAGTTGTACCGTCGTCTGGAAAAGTCCTGACTGGTGGTGTCGACTCAAATGCGCTGCAGCGTCCAAAGCGTTTTTTTGGCGCAGCAAGAAATATCGAGGAAGGTGGCTCACTGACGATCATTGCCACTGCGCTTGTTGAAACTGGTTCAAGAATGGACGACGTTATATTTGAGGAATTCAAGGGAACCGGTAACGCCGAGATTGTGCTTGATAGGAAGCTTTCTGATAAACGCGTATTTCCCGCAATTGACATAAACCGCTCTGGCACAAGGAAAGAAGAACTGCTCGTTAATGACAAAAATAAGATGTCGAAGATGTGGATACTGAGACGGATACTGAACCCTATGGGGACAATTGAGGCGATGGAGTTTCTCCTGGAGAAGCTGAAGTATGCCAAGACCAACGACGACTTTTTCGCCTCGATGAATTCTTGATGTAGATACTCTGACCATTTTAGGAAAGGATGTTGAGATAGACCAGAGGTGGGATCGTGCATTTCATAAGGCGTTTGAAGCTCATTCCACTTTTTCCGCTTCTGCTGGTTTGCATAATATCCGTTTTTTCACTGCTCATGCTCTATTCACTGGGTGGTGGAAGCTTTTTCCCTTGGTGCTTCAAGCAGCTATGCAAATTTGCTGTGGGGGCAATCGGGCTTGCCGTTGCCTTCTACATCAAACCAGATACGTGGCGAAAGTACGCCGTTGCATTTTATTTCCTGTGCCTCGCAATGCTTGTAGCAGTCGCCGTTGTTGGGAAGATTACGATGGGAGCACAGCGCTGGCTAGACTTCCACTTCATCAGTTTTCAGCCATCCGAACTTATGCGTATAGCGCTTATTGTCATTTTGGCGAAGTATTTTTCATACATAACAACCGATGATGTGAAGAAAACGTCCTCGCTACTCATACCGGCAATTCTCACGTTTTTGCCTATGGGATTGGTTTTAATGCAGCCTGATCTGGGAACGGCAATGCTGTTGTTCTTCACGTTTTGCGTAATGCTTTTCGTCTGCGGTATGCAAGTGTGGAAATTCCTGATAGCACTGCTGGCAGCCGTCGTATCCATGCCATTCTTATGGCATATGCTGCACGAATACCAGCGGCAGCGCATCCTGATGTTCTTTTCCCCTGAAATGGATCCAAGTGGTGCTGGGTATCACATAATTCAGTCGAAAATAGCCCTCGGCTCTGGCGGTTTTTGGGGAAGAGGATTTATGAATGGAACGCAAGGACAGCTCAACTTTCTTCCGGAAAAACAAACAGATTTTATCTTAGCAGCACTCGGAGAAGAACTTGGCTTTTTCGGCTGCCTGCTGCTTCTGATGTTGTACGCCATACTGATAGTCTACAACCTAAATGTTGCAATACGCGCTAAAGGCCGCTTTGAGCAGCTGATGGTTTTCGGACTGAACGCAATGATATTTTTCTACGTCTTCATAAACATATCGATGGTCTGCGGTCTACTCCCCGTCGTCGGAATTCCTCTTCCATTTTTCTCATACGGTGGTAGCGCCCTAACCGTACTCATGTTCTGCCAAGGGCTCATCTTCGCCGTCGACGCAAAGGATAGGCAAGGTGGAGATACACAGCTTCAAATTAAGAAGTAAGCGCCCAGAATATAATGGAAAATACTCCTCAGAACAACTATCGGGGTACTTTGACGGCTGTGCTTTTAAAGAGAGAACTGTTAAAAATATAAATCCAGCTTAAAAAAATAACAAATTATTTTTCCCAAAAGGCGGGACGCATTATACTGATTTGCCTTTCCGCTAAGCCGTCAAGCTACGCTGCGCCTACCGGCTTGCTTTTCGGGCTGCGCCCTACAAGCTTGACTGCCGCTCGGCAAATCAGATTCTTTTTCTCGCCCCTTTTGGAAAAAACAATAATTCGTGATTACTCGAGCTTCTGGGTAAGTTCCTGCATCACGGATTTAATCATTTCTCTTGTTTCTTAAGAAATTTTCATGATTTTGTCCATGTCTTAATGTTTACACAGTGTCAAATATTAAATTTAATCTTCTTGATTTTAAAAATAGATATTATTATTTGAGAGATACGCCCACAAAAACACCACGCCTTTAGATGAAAATTCACTGCCCAATTTGATTGCCATCAGAGGAAATTTTTCGCTACCTCTTAGTCAGTACCTGCATCCCTATTTTTGTTGGCTGGGACTGACGAAAGATAAGCGTAAAAGCAAAAGGGACAACAAGAAATTGCCCCTGTGTGCAAGGTTGTGTTTTATTTAATGAGCCAGCCTGAGATCCACTCCTCAGAATTTCCCCAAATCTCCGTTTCATCTTGTTTAAATATGTCAAATATTTTATCTAAAGTAGATGTAATATCAGTTGTAATCCCGCCCCAATCTTTATTTACAACGTTATCTAATATTCCTAGTTCCTTTTTGTATTTCCAATTTGAAGTAGATATATAGAGGAGCGGAGTTCTAATTATTTCATTAATTAACTTTTGATATTTTCGCTGAATATCAATCCCCATCCATTTCCAATTTTTTATGACATCTTGTGTAGCAAAAACTTTTGAAAGTTCTGTCTCTTTCATATTAAAAATTTTTTCAAAAACAGTTTTATCATCTTTGACAGGAGAACTAATTTTTTGATAAAGATCAATTTCCAAGAGCTTAGCAATAGCTTTTTCATTTGTGTCCAGTCCGTATTTTGCAGGAAACACTTCTTTTGCAGTACCATTTCCGAATATTGCCTGTAGTGTAGTGTGCAACATATCAGCATTAAATTTATCCAAATAAATTTCTGAAGGATCGTCATCTTGTGCCAAGATATTTTTCAGAATCCGCAAAGGCAATTTATTTTTAGTTTCAATTGTCTTTATTTTATCAAGACGCTTCCAAAAATCCTTATTCATTATTTCCTTTATTTCATTAATAAATTCCTGGATGGTTTTCTCTGGAAGATCTTTTGCTTTTATGTTATTCATTTTGCCATCAAAATAGAAAATTTTATTATTTTGTCTCTCATAATCATCTTGCTGAGTTTTTTTCCAAGGTACGATATCCCCTATGTAAAAATTAGACAACTTTCCTTTGCGTAGAATTTTAACAATATCATAATCGTTCTCCTTATCGCATTTGAGTTCTGGATAATAAAGGGCTCCTCGTATTTGTCCAGCTTTTTCATCAAAGTGCAATCCCATATATGTGTAAGGAGCTACATCTCCATCATACTCGCCAAACTTTTCGACGAATGCTTTTGCTTTTTGCAACTCCCCTCGTATCCTTTGGAATTTTTGATTTTCTTTCAAAGCTTCGAGATAGGTTTCAGTACGCAATTTCTTCAATTCTTTCAAATAATCATATAGTTCCAAATCTCGTGCATATATTTTTATATCTTTAACAGCAGCATCAATTTGTCCTCCGAAATCGGCACATTTCTCGAAAATTGATTTTTTGTCAGAGATATAAGTTCGAGACTGAGATTTAAGGAACGCAGCCGTTTCATCAATCAGGGCATCACCGAGGTTCTTCTCACTTGTTTCTTTTGAGAGGGCACGATTGATGCAGTTTTTCAGAAGAAAGGCATTCCAATTTGAACCATTGTAATCCGCAAATGAGAAATCTCTCTTGAAACACACAACTTCACTTACATCAAATTCAAGTTTGACCGCATTATCAGCGACTTCATTTTTGACATATTCCCAAATCGAAGTTTCATACTTCTCATTCTCAAGCCACTTGGCATGTTTTTTCTTTTTCAGAACAGTAGCGAGCGAAAACTTCCATGCGTCTTCATTGGCGAGCCGGATAAAAGTCTT
>JAFUUW010000090.1 GCA_017471265.1 Alphaproteobacteria bacterium | reverse complement strand
AACGGAAGCGGTTCCGTCATCTGATGTCGAAGATGGAGTACGAGATCTTAGTGGGACTGGAACTATATTGTTGGTGGAGGATGAAGAAGCTGTACGTATGTTTTCCGCAAGAGTGTTGAGGGACAAGGGCTACAAAGTGTTGGAAGCAACTTGCGGTGAAGATGCACTGAAGATTGCGGAAAAAGAGAAATTCGACTTGTTGGTTACCGATGTCATTATGCCGAAGATGGATGGGCCAACACTCAGCAAGATATTGAAGAGTAAATTTAAAAAACTTGACACAATTTTTATCTCGGGATATGCCGAAAGTACATTCCGCCAGGATGTTGACCGAAACCTCGATATTCACTTCCTCCAAAAACCGTTCACCTTGAAGGATTTAGCTGGAAAAGTCAAAGAAGTGCTGCAGCACAAATAGATGCTTGAGATTGACGTAAGCACAGGGGCGATGTGAGGACGGCTTGCTCAAAGTCGGCAAAAAACTGGATGCACGGAGCGGGGAGAAGTGAGCAGAATTTGAGTTTTTACATGCTGTGTCGTAAAGTATTTTTGGATTTTTTTTGGGGGGTAAAATGATGTTGTAAAATGTTGATGCTTAAAAAATAAGAGAATATATACTTTCAATATTGAAAGTTATGATATGTTTTAGAAAAATAATCAAGAATTACGCTTGAAATTTCAATAATTAATAAGGTATGCTGAAAAGATATTTATAGATAAGATGGCGTTTTGCGATAATATTCTAATTAAATAATTTTTTTTCAAAAAAGTATCTTTTGCGGAATGTTAAAAATTAGCTTAAATATTGTGAATGTAATAACTTAATGTATTGGATTTTAACGTTTGTTTTTTAATCAGTTTTGCAAATAACCCCCGGGGATGTCGCTTTTCAATTGGTTGCTTATTTTGTTTATATTGTAAGGATAAATAAAAACTTATCCTTAGTAAAATATCTTGTGTATTCAAAGCATGAGCCGAAAAAATGCGCATAACACATATTTTATGCAGGTGTTAATCATTGTATAGAAAAATGGCAGTGAGCCGCAGAATTTTGAAAAAGGAGGCACGTGCTATGAATTATAGGACAGAGATATCAGGGAAACAACGTATGTGGGCAAGGAACTACCTCGTGGTAACTGTCGACCAAAGCATTCGGCAGTATTTTCAATATCAGATTTTGAGCCTTAGGTCGCAACTGCATTGCAAATTGGCATCGGCAAGTCGATAGGATATCCAGTTTCCCTAGGGAGGCAGCGATAACCAAAAGGTGAAATTGACTAACGTTTTTCTGGCAGGCGGTGTCCGAAAAATGAATTGGCAGGAACCCTGAATTGCGATAGCATAATGGCAACGCCGCAGTAGCTTAGTGGTAGAGCACTCCCTTGGTAAGGGAGAGGTCGAGGATTCGACTTCCTCCTGCGGCACCAGTCATTTCTCGCGGTGGTGTTGGCGGAGCTTTTGCTAAAAATAATTGAGTACATTTAAAATGAAGCCTATCTTAGTTGTTGTTCATATCTACTATTTACATTTATGGCTCGAGCTAAAAAAGTGCATTCAGAATATTGAACCTTATCCGTTTGAGTTGTATGTAACAATGACGGAGAAAGTACCTGATATTGAAAAAGATATTCGTCAGACCTTTCCAAAAGCAGTGGTTGAAATTGTAGAAAATCGTGGATATGATATAGCACCGTTCCTTCACGTTTTAAAAAAAATAAATCTTGATGATTATAGCTATATTGTAAAATTGCATACAAGAAGAGACCTGTCCAAAATCGAAAATTTCAGAAATATGGTTTCAAGTGATTGGCGCACTAAGCTGTTATCTCCTTTTTCTACAAAGACAATATTTGAAGAATATATAAAAAGTTTTGAGAAATATTCCCACATAGGAATGCAGGCTCATTATCAATGCATTATTCATCATGATACTTATGATCCACCAGCTAGAAGGGCATTAAAGAAATTTTTGAAACAGCATAATTTACCACGGATTAGACATGCTTTTGTCGGAGGGACGATATTTATCATGCGAGCTCATTTGTTCAAAACAATTCAGGACTTGAATATTGATTTGAGTGATTTTTCAGAATCGACTACTCAAGATGGTAAGCACCCTACACAATTGGCACACGTCATAGAGCGATTTTTAGGGCATACCATTTACCAACAAGGGTACGTTATATCAGACGGTATAGTTTCGATGAAGAAACAATGGTTATATCATCAAAAAATCTATTTGTCATTTTTGGTAAGCCCTGTTATTCGTCTATTTTATGAAAAAAGAATAACCGTTTCAGGAAGATTATTAATAAGGATTTTTAGAATTCCAATTTTAAACAAGAAAATTTATGATTAAATTTTTAAACTTGCAATTAGATAATTGTTTTTTATGAAGGGTTGTGCTGAATAAATGCGATATTTATTTCTGATGTATAAAATATGGGGAACTTTTGTCTATATATTCATCGGCAAAAAATTCGCGTATTCTCTCTGATTTCCGTTTTTTCAAATTCGTGTTTTCGTTCTCTTTTTTCATATACGTACACTTTATTCACTTCCCATTTTTTTGAGGGAGCATTGTCTAATTTTGCAGCAAAAGAATGCAGAAAGCATCGTAAGTATAATAAAAGAATGTAGAGGGGGGGGGGTATCTTGCTGACTTTTAAATTAAAATATAATTATAAATACGCGTAAAAATATTTCCTTATTCCCGGTATACCTTGCAATCGTTTCCGCTACGCTTTTCTGCAAATCATTTTGGCGACGGCACTTAAACCCACGCCGTGTTACAATACCACTGTTTCTTGCATCTCTGGTATGGGTATGGCTGAGCGAAAGCATGCTCTAAATGTGAAACGTTCAGAGGATTTTTCTGCGTGGTATCAAGCCGTTATTCAAGGGGCAGAGTTAGCTGAAAATGCGAGTGTACGCGGGTGTATGGTCATAAAGCCGTACGGGTTTGCCATTTGGGAGCGTGTGCAACGCTTGCTCGACGACAAATTCAAGGAGCTGGGACATGTTAATGCGTACTTCCCGATGTTTATTCCTGTCGACCTTTTCGAGAAAGAGGCGGAGCACGTCGCGGGTTTTGCAAAAGAAATGGCGATTGTTACGCACCACCGCCTCGAGCAGCAAAACGGGAAGCTAGTCCCAGCGGGAGAGTTGGAGACGCCTCTCGCTGTTCGTCCGACGTCTGAGCTGATCATAGGCGAATCGATGGCTCGTTGGGTGAAGTCGTATCGCGATCTGCCGGTTCTGGTTAACCAATGGTGTAATGTCGTGCGTTGGGAGATGCGTACGCGTATGTTCCTTCGAACAGCAGAATTTTTGTGGCAGGAGGGGCATACCGCACATGAAACAGAGGCAGAAGCCCGAGCGGAAGCTACACAGATGCACGAGGTGTACCGTTGGTTTATTCTCGATGTGCTGAAGATGTTTGGCATACCTGGGAAAAAGCCAGATTACGATCGATTTGCGGGTGCTGTTGATACATATACCATCGAATGTATGATGCAGGATGGCAAAGCTTTGCAAGCGGCAACGAGTCACTACCTTGGACAAAATTTTGCGAAGGCAGTCGGCATCGAGTTCCAAGGGCGTGATGGTAGCCTCAATTATGCCCATACGACGTCTTGGGGAATTTCAACACGCATAATTGGTGGGCTGATTATGAGCCACTCCGATGATGACGGATTGAACTTGCCGTCTGCTGTCGCTCCGTATCACATCATTATGATTCCAATGCTGAAAGCGGACAATTCCCAAGCGGTTCTCGATTATTGCAATAAAATTAAAGCATCGCTTCCTCGGGATGTACGAGCTTTTTTGGATACCCGAGAGTTTTCTCCGCAAAACAAAAAGTGGGACTATGTGCGCAAGGGAGTACCACTGATCTTGGAGATTGGCTCGAATGAGGTAAAGTCTGAGAGCGTATACTTCACTAAGAGGCTTTTTCTCGAAAAGCAATCGATGTCTCTGAACGAATTTGCCAAGAGCGTAGAGCAGTTGATAGCCGCACACGATGAGATGCTGAAAACACATTGTGAAGAGGCTTGCGAGAAGAGGATAAATCGCGATGTATCTTCGTTGTATGAAATGCGGGATTTCTTCAGAAGCAACCAAAATGGGTTTGTAATTGCCAAGTGGGCTGGAAAAAATGATAAACTGGAGCTGTTGGATGATATGTCGATTTCGATAAGGTGTATCCCGAGTTTGCAGTCTGGAGCACCAGGTCGGTGTGTCTTGACAGGCGAAGAAGCGGCAACAGATGCGGTCTTCGCTAAAAGCGACTGACGAAATCGATTATGTGCCCGTAGCTCAGCTGGATAGAGCGTTT
>JAFUUW010000089.1 GCA_017471265.1 Alphaproteobacteria bacterium | reverse complement strand
GGAAGAGATAAACGCTGAAAGCATCTAAGCGTGAAACTCGTCCCAAGACTAATTATCCCTATTAGAGCCGTGGAAGACGACCACGTTGATAGGCTGGGTGTGGAAGTGCAGCGATGTATGGAGCTTACCAGTACTAATAGCTCGATTGGCTTGTTTCTCGAAAGTCAGAGTTCAGGTGATTGTTTGGTGTCGTTGGTGTTTGTCGCCGCTTTGCCGGGAGTGTTTTCCTTTGTTTAGGCGGTGTTTTGGATAGTGATGCGGTGAATTGGCTTGGCAGTTATGGCGGGTGTGCCACACACGATCCCATTCCGAACTCGATAGTGAAACCACCCAGCGCCGATGATACTTCTGCTTAAGCACGAGGGAAAGTAGGTCGCTGCCAGGCTTGTCCACCGCATTGGATCTTCGGTTTGCTTTATGTTTCGTCCTTTTGTTTTTCTGAACACGGGATGATCAGAGAAGTTTCTTTTTGTACAGACACTTCGGTGGGGGGGATGTTGCGAGGATGTGGTGCAGTTGGGTACTCCATGGGATATCCACTGAAAAATGCATGAAAATGGTACCGGAAACTTATTGCGCTAGCCACAGAAATGTAGAAATTGGAGAGACATCTTAATTATATAAACGCGTCGACCTAGATATCTCTGCGTCTCGCTGTATCAAAGAATGCGTAGATACTACAAATAAAGCCTGTGAATAAGCAGGTGTTTTGAAATAACCTCTGAGCAAATATCAAGAGAATATATAAAAAATAAAAGGAAACATAAACGGAATAGTTTTAAATGGTCTAGATTCTAGTGTTTTACTTTTTGAACCTCTTTTCAACTCTATCTAAAACGGTTGGTTTTCGGTCGATAAAGTGTGTATTGCTTCTCTTCTGGAGTTTTACATGGGATAATTTACAGTATTAAAAAAATAAAATATTGAAGTGTTTTCTTGTTTCTCAAAAACTGTGTTGCAAATGGGGTATGTGTCAAAATAGATAACCTACCGGTTTCCAGCCGATAGGTTACCTATTTTCCTTAAAATGAAAGTCAAATCTTAAATTAGGCAACTTCATTTATCTGAACGCGATAGGTGAAGAACCAGGCTATAACAAAATTAACTGAAAATCTGTAAAAATTTTCAGATAAACAGATAACCAACTTGTTGAAAGTCTGTAGTTCTAAGCCATGCTTGAAAGGCGGATAAAAAGAGAAAACTATTAGAATTCGGAAATCTTAAAGTTATCCTGTTTATTATGTCCATATATATGTTTTTATACCCTCTTCACACTTGTCTATCCGGACGTTGCGACAAAATATCCTCTTGCCCATAGACGCCATTTCCAGTATCTTTCCTTAGTCCGTGGATGTCTCATTGTTGTTTTTTGCTCCTTTCCTTTTTATATAAGTTGTACGCTCTTCGATTTTGACAAATGCGGAATCGCCGAGAGTGGTACAGGTATGTGATCATGGCTTGCATTTTCGCTTATTATGTCTATTTATTTGGAATAGCATGCCCCCTTATCACTTTTCTATACACCTTTCTGCAATATTACCGTATAACGCCCTATGTTTATACTTGGCGCAAAACACTATGTGATATTATATAGCGTGTATATTATGCGGACTTCTTTTGTATACCATACCTCAAATTATATTAAAATGTTCACATAAAGGCGAGAATTTTTTCCGCTATGTTTTGTAAATAGAAAATTATTTTTTGACCACAAAACGCGAATATTGCGAATTATTTTTATTTCAAATCGTCCGTTCTAAAAAAAGATAGCGTAAAAATTTATAAAATCGACATTTGAAGGAGAACTTTCATATTGGATAATATGTATGCAAATTAAATATACTTCACTGAAATGCAATAAAATTTCGAAAAATAGGAACATATTCCATATTCTAAAAAAGTAATTTCTCAACGACAAACTACTGCACCTCCGCAATCCGGCTTATGTTAACGAAAGCGTATTTCCGTGCTAGTGCCTGCGATGCAGAGGTAACTGCGTCGTGGTTTTCATACACGCCAAAGCACGTGCTTCCGGAGCCCGAAACACCACAGAAGATTGGCTTCGTAGATTTTATGTTTTGGATTACACCAGCAAGTGATGGTTCCAAAGCGATAGCTGGTTTTTCTAGAGAGTTTTGAAAATTGCACAGATATTTGAAATCGATACGATCTCTGTCTACAGTTTCTTCAAATTTTCCACCTTTCTCAAAGTTTTCATCATATTTCCTGAAAACTTGTGTAGTTGACAATCTTGATCCGTTGTTGACCAGCAATACAAACTTTTCGTGTGCATTCAAGGATATATCGAAAATCTCTCCCTGTATCCCTGTACCGTTCAAGTAGACGAATTGGCTATCGGTAAAATACTTAAACAGAAAAACTCGGGCGTCAGCTCCCAGTTCCCGAAAGATGTCGAGGTACAACATCTTCTCAGATTGAGGCATTTTCCAAAGATCAAACGCCGTATTAACAAAGCAAGCAGCATCACTCGAGCCGCCACCAATACCTCCTCCTATAGGCAATTTTTTCTTGATGCGCAAGTGAGGTATCTTCCCGCGGAAGTGTTGCTTCAATATTTGATATGCAACAATAACAGAGTTATTCTCAATACCGGGAATATACACAGAAGCGTTATTAAACTCGACATCTGTATCAAATATCAACTCGTCATATATATCTGGCAGAAAGGCGAAAACGCTTTCCATTTTGTGCCGCCCATCACTGCCGCGTCCCGTTATAGACAGCATCAAATTAACTTTAGCGAGGGCGTGTGATACAATACGAGACATGATTGAAGTCCAGCATCAAATTAAACAAGAGCTTCTGAGATGGTACAAGACTTTTGGCGTCGACCACCTCTTTCGTGAAGATTTTGGCAGAGCTGCTGCACTGAAACAAGAGGCGCATCCAGTAACATTGCTGAAAAAGCAGTCATCTCCATCTGTTCAAGCAGATATTTGCCGTGATGAGCTGAATTTTTCTTCCATAGATGAATTACGCGCGGCTGTTTTTAAAATGGATTTTCCGTTGAAACGTACAGCTAGAAATACTGTTTTTTCAGATGGCAATCCGAACTCAGACGTTATGATAATCGGCGAAGCGCCCGGGCAGGAAGAAGATGAGCAGGGTAAGCCGTTTGGTGGTCAACGCGGGAAGTTGCTGAATAATATGCTGGCATCGGTCGGACTTGCACGTTCAGATGTGTACATATCGAATATACTGTTTTGGCGACCTCCGGGAAACCGCACGCCGTCTGCTGAAGAAATATCTGTATGTATGCCGTATGTGCAGGCACATGTACGGCTCGCGAAGCCGAAAGTCCTGCTGCTGCTCGGTGGCGTTGCAATCAAATCGGTTTTGAATACGACAGAATCTATATCGCGCCTCCGTGGCTCCAGGAATGTATACGAAGGCGTTGATACAATAGCGACATTTCATCCGGCATATCTCCTACGTTCTCCTGGGCAGAAGGCTGCCGCCTTCCGCGACTTCATTTTGCTAAAGAAACTCCTCGATGTAAAACAGGGGGTTATTGGATAATGATTAAAAAGTATAGTTTTTTAGGTATAATATTTTTTAGGCGTTGAATAGTTTTTACGTTTTTACTTTCGAAATGTTAGGTGAATAAAAAATTCATTTCTAGACGGGCGCTTCAGTATAACGTGAAGTATAGTGTGTGGAAAGAGTTTATGTGATATAAGATATTATGTGGCATTTGCATAATACGGCGCAGAGGGATATGCCGTAATACTGCAAAAAGGTGTATAGAGGTGATTAAGAAAGTGTGTTTTGCCAGTACGTGGACAGGAGGGGTAGGGATGTGAGTCTCGATCACGTATATATGTTAGTTTCGGTACCTTCACAGTTTTCGGTCTCAGACGTTATACAATATATAAAATGGAAATGAGGTAGAAAATTATAAAAAGAGATATTTGAGACAGGGGGCTATGGGCGAGGGGATATTTTGTCGCAACGCCCGGACAGATAAATGCAAAGGAGGTACAACAATATATAGAGGAGCAAGAGACATATCATAAGCACAATAATTTTAAGATCTCTGAGTTCTAAGAGTTCACTCTTTTAATCAGCTTTCCAAGCGTGATTTAGAATTGTCGGCAGGTTATATGTTAAGCGCATAATGACAATATTTACATTTCTGCACCCAAGTTGAGTGATAATAGTTATTTGAAACTCCTAATCAGTATTTCAAAAAAAATAGCGAACAAGAAGAACTGTAAAATGTCGGCACTTGAAAAGTGATAATAATGCTAAATTTTTTTTAATGAATGTGGATTTTACATACAAATTGTTTGAAATACCCTGAAATTGCGAAAAACTAGTGGGGATATGTGCCATATAGCTATTTTTGCATCCACCTTTTGTCTTGCGAATATGTGCTTCCACCCCGAATTTCTTTACACACCGTCCCTGCGAGTTCTTCACGACCTCTCTCGTTATTTTCGTAAACTATTCTCCAATAGCCTTGTCACCAATTGATAGATGTGCTTTCCAATTTACACGTTAACCTTCCAACGTCTTTCTGTTTTTATATCCTTGTATTTCATCGCGTTAAAAAAACACAATTTCAATCGACTCTCTCTAAAAGCCAGTTTATTTTCCCAATTATCTTCACAGCAGCCGTTTTGGGTGCTCTATCCTCCTTTCACTCCTCGAGCTTCTTAACAACTTTTCCATGTCTTACGATTAGGGGGAGGTCGAGTTCTTTTGATTTTAGGAGTTTTGATACTTTCTTCGCCTTCTTTTTATATTCCGCCATAACCTGCTTTTCGAATTTACCCTTCATGTTCGGGAATGCGGCGATTATTTTTTTATCGGAAAATCCGAACTCAGAGGCGACGACCTGAAACTTTATCATCTCTGGATCGGTCTTTGAGCCCCTGTAATTCTCCACTTGCTCTTTCGTTGGTTCAACGCGATCGATTGTCGCTAGCGCTCGCTTTATATAATTCTTGAAGATCGCGAAATACTGCCTTCGCTCCGGCGCCTCATTTTGTATAAGCTTCATTATGAAAATGTCTTTTGCCGATGTCGGGAGAAACTTCAAAACCGTGCCTGCTTCCGTATTCTTTTTCAGAAATTCTTCAACGTCTTCGCTCAAAAACCGGCCGCAATGTAAGCAAGACGGGGATACGTATATTTCCAGATCCTCCGAGGCTTCCTCATTACCGATTGGGATTTCCATAATAGGTACATCTTCGGTGCTGTCTTCAGCGTCGGTACTTTGAGCTGCACAATTAGCCGCAAACAGCAAAAACAATACACCGAGAAGCCGCAACAATTTCAGTACCCCCTCACTCTTCACACTTTTATTTTTAGCATAAACCCAGGGAGTTTTTTATGGACAGAATGACGTTCCCAATTTTGAGGTACTGTGGAGTAACGCTTGCAAATTATGCAGATACAAATGCTCACAAATGGGACTATTTCGAGGAAACGAAGACTTCGGCATTCCCAAAAGAGTGGCATGTGTAAGTTGGCGAATATAGAAAGTATTTTTACAGAAAGGGAGATCGTGAAGAGACCCACTAGGATATGAAGGATATTACAAGTTTCAGTATGTCAATTTCGTGAAGTTGTCGGTCTAGAAATTGAAAAAAGTGTTCGAAATGCAATAACTCTCCTTTCTTGCTCATAACCTCATCGATGCCGTATCTTCTCTGATAATATGAAAATAGATAAACTCCCGCCTAAAATTTGGAAACTTTATTGGATCACGCTTGGAAAGCGGATTAAAAATAAGTTCTTGAATATTTTTAAAATCGTTATATTCAGGGGTTTTATTTGCCTATCCGCATATTTTACACGTCTTTTGTTTTTATTTTTTTCATGGAAAGGGGTGAAAACCATCTCCGTTAGGCGAAGACTTTAGTGTAATGTGAGGTATGAGATACAGAAGAAGTTCACATAGCGTTTACGATGTAGAATACAACGTAGTATTTTGTATAAAATATAGGTATAGGGGCTATACGGTAATATTTCAGAAAGGTGTATAGAAGTGATAATGGAGGTATGTTTCACTAACTAATTGGATATAATAAGCGAAAATTTAAACCTCGATTACATACAATGCTAATCCTGGCACCCCCGCACCTCTCAATATATGAAAGGAAAAAGTAACAGAAAATTGCAAGGAGAATTTCAGGAATTAAGTAAAACGGTACTGGGGACAATATCTATGAACAAGAAGATGTTTCGCTGCAACATCCGGGCAGATACGCGCGAGGGAGGTACAAGAGAAGAGCAAACGGCACACCATAAGCAGGATAGCTTTAGGTTTTCCGAGTTTTAAGAGTTTACTTCTTTAATCCGTTTTTCAAGCGTGAACTAGCCTCACCAGCTTCCAGCCGGTAGGTTATCTATTTCACTTTTTAAAGATAAATTTAAAAGCACTCAATCATATGCAACTTTACGGCAGCAAGAGTATATAGCTATTGTGAAATAAAAACAACGCAATCATCCCCATTAACTACATCATTTCCTGCGTTAATACTCAATATCACCCAGTTGTTTTTTACGCGAAGTTCAACCTACCTCGTCCTAAATCCAATACAATCTCGAATTTTTCCAGCAACGGCGGATGAGCGTTTTTTTGCTTTCTCGACGCCGTCCATCAGTAGTTCGAAGGCATACGTATCGGTGATAGAATTTCTTTTCTCTCGTATAGGTCTAAGCATCTTTTGTAGTGTATCGTTTAGCAGATTTTTGACGACGTTGTCTCCCAAGCCACCTTTCTTGTAACGCTCTTTCAGGCTATCCAGTTCAGCTTTTTCTTCGAAGAATGCATCAAGGTAAGCGAAAACGACATTTCCCTCGACTTTACCGGGATCTGAAACGTGGATATGTCCGGGATCGGTGTACATACTGAAGACTTTTTCGCGAACAACATTTTCAGGATCGGAAAGGAAAATGGCGTTATTCAAGGACTTGCTGGCCTTTGCGTTTCCATCAATACCGACCAGACG
>JAFUUW010000088.1 GCA_017471265.1 Alphaproteobacteria bacterium | reverse complement strand
TTTTTGGAAAACGTAATGGGGTACACATACTCGATCTGGAGCAGACCGTACCTATGCTGGAAACGGCTCTCAACGTCATAAGCGACGTTGTGTCGAACTATGGTCGCGTCCTGTTTGTCGGAACAAAGGTGCAAGCAGCTGATAAGGTTAAGGAGGCTGCACAAAAGTGTGGACAGTACTACGTCAATCACCGCTGGCTCGGAGGTATGCTCACGAACTGGAAGACTATCAACCAGTCCATCAAGCGTATGAAGGAGCTTGAGGAGAAAATCGAGAAGCCAATCGGGCTCGTCAAAAAAGAGGTACTGCAGCTGCAACGGGAGCATGAAAAGCTAGATCTGGCGATAGGCGGTATACGTGAGATGGGTGGATTGCCGGACTTGGTTATCGTAATCGACACGATACGCGAAGCCATCGCTGTCAAAGAGGCAAACAAGTTGGGTATCCCAGTGGTCGCTGTAATCGATTCGAACTCCGCTCCGGAAGAGATTACCTATCCAATCCCAGGCAATGATGACGCCGTGAAGGCGATTGAGCTGTACTGCAATCTCTTCGCAAGCGCCGTTCTCGAAGGGCTGCAGAAAGGTATGCAGAAATCGGGCGTTGATATAGGGGCTTCCGCAGATGTCGTAGATACCACAGTAGAAGATACAGCTGCAGAAGGTGCCTCGGCGGAGACAGCGCAGGTGAGCGCTGATGCTGAAAAGGTCGAAGAAAAGCCGGACGTGAAGAATAATTGATTTGGAGATGGAATATGGAAATTACAGCACAGTTAGTTAAGCAGCTCCGCGACAAAACTAGCGCGGGGATGATGGATTGCAAGCGTGCCCTTATCGAAAGCAACGGTGATCTGGCTGCGGCTGAGGAATACCTCCGCAAAAAGGGACTTATGGATGCGGCAAAGAAGTCATCGCGTACGGCTGCTGATGGGTTAGTTGCCGTCGCTGTTTCAGACGACAAAAAGACCGCAGCTATGGTTGAGCTGAACTCTGAGACGGACTTCGTGGCAAGGAATGAGAAGTTCCAGGAGCTTGCGGCTAAGATGGCTCAGGTTGCTTTGAAAACGGAAAACGTCCTGGAGGAAAAATTGCCGGATGGTAAGTCCGTAAAGGAGGAGATAGACCATCTTATCTCTCTCGTTGGCGAGAATATGTCCTTCCGCCGGGCAAAAAAGCTCGAGGTGTCGCACGGCATAGTGTCATCCTACGTACACAGTGCTATCAAGCCTGGTATGGGGAAAATCGGCGTCTTGGTGGCATTTGAGGTCAAGAATGGTGAATGCAGCCCGAATAAACTCGACGAGTTCGGTCGGAAACTCGCAATGCACATAGCCGCTGCAAATCCGACGTATATGTGCTCGAAGTGCGTACCTCAAGAAATTATCGAAAAGGAAAAGGAGATAGTGTTGGCTCAGGCAAAGGAAATCGGTAAGCCTGAGGACATAGCCCAGAGGATGGCTGAAGGGCGCGTCAAGAAATTCTTCGAAGAGTGCGCTTTGCTCGAGCAGATTTTCGTAATCGATGGGAAAACGAAAATCCACGATCTGATCGACGCCTTTGACAAGGAGAACGGCTGCAACTTGCGTATAGCCGCATTCGAAAAGTTCGTGCTTGGCGAAGGGATCGAAAAAGCGGAAACAAACTTCGCCGAGGAGGTAGCGTCGTTTGTGAAGTAGGTCGTTGAAAGGGGACGCCTTAAATAAGAGGCGTCCCGGGGGAGGCATTTCTGTAAGACACCTTGAAGGTGTGTCTCGAAAAGATCCCCGCGATGAAAATGTGTCTGGGGCGCGTTCGGAGACGTATCTTTGGGAAAGGCACTTTGATGGAGTATCCTTGGAAAAAGCGGTCTGGTAAAGCGCTCCTGAACGCGCCTTCGAGAGTGGCGCTCCGGGAAAACAACCTTGGTATGTGTTTGAAGGTATGTTTTTTTAGAAGCACGTCTTGAAAAGGTGTCCCTGGACGGGCTTGGACGTATCTTTCCTTCTTCTCCGTTCGTGTTTTTTGGAGGAGGTTTTTACCTGTAGCGTTGGATAGAGGAATGTTGGATATCTGTTGAGAGCTGCGAGTACCCGTTTTGGGTAAATGAATAGACACAGCTTACGTGTATCTATGTTCAAAAAATTCGTGCTTAGTGAAGGGAGCATCTGGAAGAAGGCGTCATGGGAAATATCTTGAAGAAAGCGCCTAGAGGAAGTGCCTGATAGGAAGGCTTCGAGAAGAACATCCTGAAGAAATGCACCTGAGACGTGCTCGGAGGCGTATCTTGGAGAAAGGTAATTTGAGGGAGTATCCTTGGGAAAAGCTTTTTTGAGAGGTGCCCCTGAAAGTGGCTTGAAAAAGGGCATCCTGAAAGAACGCCTTTGGGTGTGCTTTTGGGGCGTACCTCCCCTTTCTTATCTTGCTTTGGAGGAGATTTTTACCTGTAGTGTTGGATAAGAGGGTGAGGGTGAGGGTGAGGGAGAGTGGACGGATGTTGAGTGCTGCAGGCGCCCGCACTTCAACGAATCACTCCATAAGTTATACCACCTTCTCAGCAAGAACCTTCAAACAATTCTTCATTTACATAAAAAAATACTAATCCCCCCTCCCCCCAAACTCTAACAAAAGAAAATATTATCCCACATCATTTAATTTCATTTTTATTTACGCCGATAGATTTTGACTTTTTATCAAAAACCTCATTTTTAACTGTATCGTAAATGTAATTTTTCAAGTGTCCAGCCTGAACCATCTTCAACATTTCCTTTTCATTAACCAGGCGTTCCAACCTCCCCTTCCACATTTCCACCCCTTTTGCAACGCTCGCAGAACACGGATATAGCCCACGTGGTCTAGGCTTACGATCCAAAATATTTAATGACGACTTACAGCTTGTAACAGCCGCCTTATAATTTGCCAAAATTTCTTTACAATCATTCATACTGTTATAAAACATCGAATACTTACAATCGTTACCCCCGAGTTTGACTACTTCACCTAGTGTGAGAACCGAGGCGCTACAATCAAACAGGCATAACAAGAAAAATATAGCCCTAAACACAACCATCACTTCTTCCCACAACACACCTCAACCAACAGCGGCAGTGTATATCACAACTTACTGCTCGTCAACTACCATGTGAAAAACGGAATTGCCCAATCCGGCATTATGGGGATAGTTCCTCCACCAAACACGATCGAAAGAATGAAGATTCCCTTGATATCGGATATTTGGTGAAATTCTATTTCCATTAGCAGGAGCTAGATTACCACCAGGATTAACGATCGATGTTACACAATTATCCGCGACGTTTGTAGAATAGTTCAAAACAGTCATATCTTCTAAAAATGCAAACGTGTTATGCCCAAATCTATGAGGTAGTTTTCCTCCCCTTCTGTTACAACTGATCCTATATGCATTTTCTGACAAATCATCACCTTCCAGATATTCGTTCCCTCTAGTGACAGTATCTCTTCCAAGAATTGTCAGTATTTCCTCGAAATCACACTGTCCTGAGTTATTAAGCCACGGAGTTTGTGAACGGTTTATTCGATCAAGATTGTCAATTCCCGCGATATTATTAAACATTCCTGAAGTAACAGCATGCTGAACTAGCGAAAGCCCCCTGAACTATCGCGTTAGCGTTGGCTTGTCGTCCAGCTCCATAATTCTCATATCTAACTCGAGATCTTAAATGATGAAACCAATGCAAAAATTCATGAATAAGAGTTATGTCAACTATGTTGGTTTTTATATCTTCTTTTACACATATTTCATAGTTGTTATTCCCTCGATGCAATTTATTTAACAATTGCTGCCCTAACATGGGTTTATTTGAGAATTTCATTTTGCCATTCGTGTAATATGCATCTTCTGGATTTGGACTATACAATACTACTAAATGTTTCAGAGTATCACCATGTTGGTTAACTATACCAGCCACTGCTTGCACATCATTTGCCTCGGTGTTTCTAGTTACCTCTATTAAAATTCTATATAAAAGTACCCTTCCAACTGGATCTGAAGCAATTTTTCTAAATGCATCCCAAAAACACGTTTTGGCAGAAGGACAATTACAACTAATTGGGGAACAACAGGTTGAGTTATGTGCTTTTGCATAATTATGTATATCAACTTTTATTATTGCATTTTCATTAGTATTTTTATTTTCTGGGAACCCATAAAAATCGACGGGAGTAATTATTGCCTGCATGAGCAAATCCGCTGAATACGGCTACAAACCATTTTGTCGTGGCAGATTTTGTATGTCCAACATCAACATTTGCGTTTGCCTCCGCAGCTGCTTGCACGTTAGGTGGTTGAGGTATGCCGAGAACATGAATCCTTGCAAAAAAGGCAAGCCTTGGGTCAGGAAGAGCCATTCCCTCACTCGAAGGAATCAAACAAAATATAAAAAGTACCATAGTCAATATCCCGTACATTCAATTCTCCTAAAAGGTTAAATCATTACGCTGCTCAAATGTTACGAAGACTCTCTTAAAAAATTATTAAAAAATCAAAAAAAAATACCATCCCTTGATTCAGAAAATAAATATTTCATGCCCCAATGGAGGAAATCGACTATCATACTGCAGGTATCGCCTCCCCATCGGCATCTACCCCAGGCTTTCACACCCCCCTATTCCCGCGGAATTCAAAACACCTCACCTCCTTCAACCAATAATTTTCATTTTTCAGCCATCCCATTAAATCGATCCCTCCACCCCATCACTAGGGATGTTCTTCTTGTAGCATCTATCAAATTTGCATCCCCCCTACGCAAATGCTTGTTCCAGCACTTCGTCGACGTGTTTTACGCAGGTTATCTTTATGGAATCCCTGATAACCTGAGGCAACTCTGGCAGATCCTTTTCGTTCTCCCGTGGGATAAATACGTGCTTTATGCCACTTCTGCGTGCAGCAAGCAACTTTTCCTTCAACCCGCCTATAGCAAGAACTTTTCCAACGAGCGTAACCTCCCCGGTCATCGCAATATCCGACCTTATCTTACGCTTCGTCATAGCCGATACAATAGCCGTGCAAATCGTTATACCAGCCGACGGCCCGTCTTTTGGAACCGCCCCTTCCGGCACATGTACGTGTATGTCCGTTTTTGCGAAATTATCCGTATCCAGTCCGAGCTTCTCCGCTTGCGATTTGACGTAGCTATATGCGGCTTTTATCGACTCTTGCATAACCTCGCCAAGCTTTCCGGTAGAAATTATATTGCCAGTTCCAGGAAGCAGGAGAGCCTCAACCTCTAGCGTATCTCCACCAGCTTCTGTCCATGCCAGACCGGTTACAACACCAACGCGCGGCTCGCCACCGGACTTGAGCTGAGTAAACTTTTCAACGCCAAGGTACTCGCCGACCGCAGCATCATCGACCTTCACGGGTTTCGCCGAAGAGCCAGATAAAATCTTACGCACAACCTTTCGGCATATCCTGGAAACCTTACGCTCAAGATTTCGAAGACCAGACTCCCGAGTGTAACTTCGGATCATCTTCGTTATAGATGCGTCAGAAAATTCTATTTCCTCCGGTTTAAGCCCATTCAGTTCCAACTGCTTTGGAATTATGTGAGACTTTGCGATATGTAACTTCTCCTCCTCGGTGTAACCTGAAAGCTCGATTATCTCCATACGATCGAGGAGAGCATGCGGAATATCTAAGCTGTTGGCGGTTGTTATAAACATAGCTTCAGAAATGTCGTACGGTATCTCCAAGTAGTGATCTACGAATGACTGATTTTGCTCAGGATCGAGAACCTCAAGGAGGGCAGAAGCGGGATCGCCGCGCCAATCTGAACCCAACTTATCTATTTCATCGAGCATAATGACGGGGTTCAACTTCCCGGCTTTTTTGAAAGCCTGCACAACTTTGCCCGGCATAGCCCCTATATACGTGCGCCTATGCCCCCGAATTTCTGCCTCATCGTTAACACCACCGAGAGACACTCTAACGAATGGCTTTCTGGTAGCTTCAGCTATCGCCTTTCCAAGCGACGTCTTTCCCACACCTGGAGGACCAACAAAGCACATTATCTGTGCCCTCATCTTCGAAACGCGCTTTTGCACCGCGAGGTATTCGAGGATACGATCCTTGACCTTCTCAAGTCCATAGTGTGTTTTGTTAAGTTCATCCTCAGCGTCCTGCAGAGTAGCATCGGAAGTCGAACGTTCCCACGGCACCTTGACGAGCCAATCAACGTATGACCTGATTACGCTACCTTCTTGGGAGAGCGGCGGCATATTGCGAAGCTTCTTCAGTTCGTTCAGAGCCTTTTCCTTTGCTTCAGCGGACATATTCGATTTCCGCACCTGCTTCGTCAAAGACTGGACTTCTTGATTTACATCATCCGCGTCGCCAAGTTCCTTGTATATCGCCTTCAGCTGTTCATTCAGGTAGTACTCTTTTTGATTTTTCTCAACCTGCTTTCTTACTCGATTTTTGATCTTCTTCTCAACCGAAGCAAGCTCCGCCCTTTCCTCCATCAGGTATATCAGCCTCTCTAGGCGCTTGCTGACATTCAGCTCTTCCAAAAGAGCCTGTTTTTCCTTCACCATAAAAGGTAAATACGAGGCAATGGTATCGCATAACCTTGATGGATCAGTAATCGAAGAAACAGAAGTCAGGATTTCTGACGGCAACTTGCGGTTTTGCTTGAAGCACGATTCGAAATTAGAAAACGCAGCCGAGCTCAGAGCATCGAGCTTGAGGGTTTCACCATCCGTATCGTCATTTGCCTCAAATACATCAGCAAACATACCATCGTCTTTGTCAT
>JAFUUW010000012.1 GCA_017471265.1 Alphaproteobacteria bacterium | reverse complement strand
GGCGCAATCGCACATACTATAGCCGGCTGTACCAGTCGCTGTGCGATGCCAAGATAGCTCAAGGCGATATCCAAACCATCTGGGGCTCGCCGTACGTTAGCGCTGCTTTCAACTGGGATAAGCTGCCGCAGAGCAGGCAACAAGCCATACGCAGCCAGCACCCTGAGATAGACGGTGTTGCCAAGGGTATAGCCTGTGCCAGAAGCGACTTCGCCGCCGTCTTGTCGAAGACCGCCCCTGAAACGCACCGCTTCGTTAACGAATTCGCGATACCGATGACGGCACTGGCAAGCCAGCCTAAGCCGTCGCCTTTGGCGGACACCGCGTATCGCATCGTCTCGGCAAATGTGAACGCCTGCCACAAATTCAACGACTTCACCGATCGAGCCTACGAGATTGCCTGGATGTACGAGGTCTGCGCCGACGATAACCTGCTGAATGCAGAGGGGCGTATGGCGTTCAAGGAACAGGTGCTCGACCGAGCGCTACGCCCGCAGCAAAACTCCTTCCTCGAGATTTTTTCTACGGTACTTCAAGTCGCGGAAATAACTGGCATTGCCTCGACTTCGACTGCGATTATCCACGATGCTCTAAGCTTTCGTGCGTTAAATAATTCGTTGCTGAAAGCGAATATTCCTCAGTCAATTGCGAAGAATATCAATTCAAAATTAAAAATGTCTGTGCACCTTGCTTTCGAAGAAGCTGGGATGCTGACCAAAGATGGTAAACTTACGCAAAAAGCGATACAAGATGCAGAAAAAATAATGTCATTTAAGAAATTGAAAAATGCACGTATAAAGGAGGCGATGCTAAAGATAAATCCAAAAGGTGTTTGGAATAAATATCAGACAAAGTCAATAAACGTAATCGGAAACACAAAGCAAAAGGCAAATATACATTTTTATATGGATGAAACAACTGGAAAGACATACTTGGATGAGGACTTTAAAATAAAAATCAATGACAAGCAAGGCGTTGGAATTACAAAACCCGAAGATAAAAAATACGAGCAGCATAAAATGCTTGATAAAGAAAGGAGGATAATGAATGATTGTAACTTATAACGGCAAAAAGGGGATTGTTCTTGGTTTCAATACGCATAATTTTTTGTATTGTGCTATGAGTAACCTTCCTGTTTTAGACAATCTTGATGCCGAAGATGTGAAAATAAACAATCCTGAGTTGCCCAGTGATTGGATGGTTACTTCTTATTGCTACAAAAATTCAAGGGATATACCTGATTGGTTAGATAGCAACGAAGTAAATACGATTTTTTGCCATCCTCAGACGCTTAGTCCGGATGACCTGATCGTAAGCTCGTACCTGTGGAACGATTACAAAGAGACCGGGAAAATGGAGATGAGGGAGTATCTCATAATGTACGCAATGAATGATATACGCCGGTTTCACGGGATGCCGACCATTGAATTTGAAAAGATAGAAGAATTTGAACGGCTTTTGATGACCGAACCAGAACTACGATTACATGATGAACTGAACAGCTATTTGGAATATGCAGATAAATAATGGGGCGTTGCTGTTTTATAATTTCATTAAAATGAAGGCTTTTTGACGTATTTTAATAAAATGTTTCACGTGAAACATTTTTGACGTGCTCGGATGGGGTGGCTCCTGAGATACGTAGCCTACCCATCCGGTATCGTGCTACCATCCGAAGTATCACAAATTCCGCCCGGATCCGCTGACGCAGATAGCTGATGCGTTCAATACGAAGGCTGACAGTGCGGAGTACTGGCGCAATCGTACGT
>JAFUUW010000011.1 GCA_017471265.1 Alphaproteobacteria bacterium | reverse complement strand
TAAAATACCATAAAGAGCTGATAGTTCCCGCATATCATAAAATATCAATGCCAACGAATATACCATCCAGTTATGAACATCCAATAAGATATTTTCGTATTTTTTCCTTTTGTTCTCTTCGCCAATAGCCGCGTTAAATTCTTTAATAAGAGCAGGATCAACTTTAAATATATGGCGCAGTATTGGATTACAGTTTTTTATATCTAAACGAATTTCGTTAAATGGCGGTTTAAATGTTGAATGTAGACTGGCGTGCACCAATTGTCTAAAATTTTCCTTTAAAATGCGAGAAATTGTTTGAGATGTCAATACCTCTTTTATATTTAACATATCTGGAATTTGATACATTGTCTGACAACTTTGCGTCAAAAAATCCTTCCAATGCACCATCTCATGTACAAGTGTTTCTTCTAGGCCCATGGAGTTCTCTAAGAAATCAGCACTACGGAGTTTGATTGCACATCGCACCTCTTTTTTATCCAGGGGTTTTTGCCATGAATCCAAATCAGGAAATAAAACAAATTCACTACCATGCCCCTTTGCACTGCGATCCAACACTTCCAGAAATGGTACCTTCGGTAATTCTGTATCTTCGACATACTTGGAATAGATAACTTTGATCAGCTTTTCTCCAGTTGGGTATTTCGACATTGCATCGAGATGCTTGCTGAGCTCGTCCTTCGCGAATATACGAGCGACTGTGCCAAATTGACGTTTGTTGACGATCAGCGTGTCGTGTTCAATTTGCAGTGTCTTGCTTACGTCCTCATTTTCGTATCTGAATTTCTGCGGGAATACACAGCAATGGTCGAGAAAACCATCTATCAAATTTTCATTTGGGACCTTGCTTGTGTCATATGTCTTTATGGGAAGTACTCCGAAAAGACCGGTGTCTCGCATTGGCTTTTCTTCCATAGCAACTGTGCTGAAACACAGCAAAGCACCGAGACATAATTGCAAAAATTTCTTTAACATAAACGCTCCTGTATAAAAAATCCACCTAAAAAACGGCATCCCGGAGAAAGTCATACCGGGCGCCGTAACTCCATCAATTATACACGAGAGCTTTTACGTCAGCCCTCAAATAGAAACTGTAGAACTTTGCTTTACTCTCTAGTGCATCAAACATAAACTTTCTGGCTTCGAAAGCCTCTCGAGCTTTCGGCGTCGATGTAGAGTAATAGTGATAGCAGGCTCTCAATTGAGCTCCGTTTCGAGCACTCCAAGCGTTTTCATTCAAAGGGTCATAGTAAACTTTGCCATTCGATGCCAGAAGAAAGCCGAATATTCCCCACATTTCTATTTGTGAGTCAAAAAGATCTAGAAGATTTTCGGTAATACTCCGATTTTCCGGAAGCAGGGCGTTGTGCAGTCGAGCTGCAAAGTGAGATGGATTTATTTCTGTAAATTCTCTAGGATTTGAAATACAATCTCCCCAGTGCATAGTTTCGTGTAATAGCTTGTTCTGGGGTGCCGTATTGTTGTCAATAACAACATTCCTTTTTTGGACATCGTATAAAACAACCGGTTCGGTATTCTCAGAAAGCCGAATTTTCATATCTGGAATATACACTCTATTGCCCTCTTGGTTGACAGTAGGCATGAGAACATGCGTGAATGCCGAGTCAAGATTGGTTTTCCGGAAATACAGGGAAGGAAACTGCGACACGCCTGTAAAACGTCCTCTTGCAACAATAACCTTCATCAAGTTCTCGGCGACCGGATTACCCAGCAACTGCTGATAATGATGTCGTATATCCAGAAGATTTATGATATTGTCGTGAAGATAAGCTTCTCGCCTTTTGTTATCGCCCTGTGTTGCAGACAGCTGCGCCCGCTCATCCAAAATCGGACGAACTACGTCATATGGTTTCTCTGCACAATTATCCAAAAGCAAATCGACAAGAGGGACAATCCCATTTTTGTTGGTATGCTCGGAGATCAGGATGTTATAGCGCTCAATCGACGGCTTGTGAGAATGACCTCCACTTCGCCAGAGAGCCCATTTTCGATGACTGTTGCGAACGCTCCGATTTGTAGGGATAGCAACGTTGTGGATAATAATTTTAAAATTTTCGATTTCATAGAAATTTTCTTTCAAAAGAACAATCCGATTTGCATTTTAGCTTTAAACTTTCTCCAAGGCAATGGAAAGGTAAAATCCGCCGAGGCTCGCAAGTTTCACCGCAAAAGGGAACGAGTGGTGAAGTTTACAGAACTCGAACCTGTTATAGAGATTTTACCGCATCAAATTGATTATTTTATACAAGTTATCAGAAATCATTTACCAAGTAATAAGAAGCATTTTTATTCCGCGACCTTAGATTGCGGAAAAGTGAAATTTCTAAAATTCTTACGCCATTTCTTAATGGGGATAAAAAGACAGATAAACCTTATGAAAAACTTAAGCAAAAACCACCGATCTGTATACCAAGGAGTTATCAATTTATATTTTAAAAAAATAGGTAACACCAGTTCTTCATTCCCCAAGGTTGTAGGAATACCATTAGTCTCAAATGTTTTAGCATGTAGGTAATATCGAGTTATGTTATTGGAAAGTGCGTAATGTTTGGAAATATAAGCACCTTCTTTATGTTCAATAAATAAAAAATCGATATCCTTATTCATTTTTTTACAAAAACTACCGCACAAATTTACGACAACATCATCCGGGGTACTATGCCATTTCGAGAACCAAACTAATAATACTCTTTTTTTTGTTCCTATATTTTGATAGAAGCGTTTAATCCTTCTGTCATATTTTTGCTTTATTTCCGGATAAGCCTCTTCAAACGTTTTATCAGCCGGAAAATCATGCCAAAAATACAAGCCATTCTTTATATTTTTATAATAATCATTATTTTCACTAACTGGAAATAGTGTGGGTTTTGGCATTAGTACAAGGTCATCTTTCTTCAAAAAATCTTCAAAGTCATTCAACATCAATTCGAAACGCGACTTACAATCAGCATTCGTTAACCAATCAAAAGGCCCCGAACAAGCACGCAATTTTGCCTTTATCATATACAAACTACAAGAACAATCGTGCCCTATCGAATAAATAATGTCATATTTTTTGGGCGTATTCTTCCGCTTCATCAGTTACTTCCCCCAGATATCATCACAATGATTGAGACATCTCAAGGCAGGTACCACCGATGTGGCGTGGTACCACAACATGCAGATGATTATAAACGGCGCTCATATAGCTTTAAATCTCATCCTCATAAACGATCATATCGATTGCATATTTCATGGAACCGGCTCCGCGACTGAACATATAGATACCTAACCGCACGATTAGAAATAAACTCTCTTTCCCGCGTATATAATACAACACCGCCATCACTCGTTACCACGTCCGCCGTGATTGTTGACGACTAAATGATAAACTGCACAACCATCATTCTACCGCAGATACCAACAAATGCTTTTTGCGACACATCCCCGTCAACCTCAAATCGAACTCCTGCGCCTGTTCTATTTTCTCATTTTTTGCCGATAACCCCTACCTTCTCGCCTGTCTTTTCGAGAACAGCAGGACGATCAGGGATACGACGGCAAATCCGGAGCTTGCGATAAATGCGTGCCTCAGCGAGAAGGCGTCAGCGATGTGTCCGAAAATTATTCCGCCAGCAAACAGCGACAGTGCACATGCGAGATTGAATATGCCAATCCCTGTACCTTTCAAATCTGCTGGCACGATGTCGATTATCTTAGCAGGGAATATGCTTTGCGTAACTCCAATGTACGAGCCTAAACACACAAGCGCCAATACCATAAACAATACGCTATTTCCAAATATGAAGAGCAAATCTGACAACAAGAACACTGTAATACCGGTGATGAACAAATTCTCGCGACTTTTTATCTTGTCGGAAATCATACCAGCCGGAAGCGAGATAAAACTGCTGGCGAGCTGGTAGCATATCATACACATCGGTGCCATATATTCCGGCAGTTGCAGAGTGGAGACAATGTGGAGTATCACTATCGACTCTGACACTTTCGCCACCATATATGAACAAGCGACACCAATCAAAATCCAGTACCTTGTTCCGAGGTTTCTTATATCCGAGAACGTTATTTTTCTGTACTTGCGCTGCGCAGACTTACCGGCAGTCGAGCATTGCTTCTTGTCTTTCACGAAAAACACGATAAGCAAAACCGATAGAAATGACGGTATTGTTGCCATCCAGAATACGAATTGGTAGTCGTTATTCGAGCTCTTCATCAAAACGGCCGCCATAATGGATCCGATGACAGCTCCAAGTGCCGCAAGCGATTGTCGCAAACCAAAGCATGTTGCCTTACATTCTTTCGGAGCCCAATCGCCAACTATCGCGTCACGAGGGGTCGACTGAAGCCCGTTTCCGATACGCTCCAGTATCTTTGCTTGAAAGAGAGGCCAGTAATTGGTCGCTATAGCCTCAAGAGGCTTTGCTACAAAAAGGCAAATTGCACCGAGGAGGAATATGCATTTCCGGTTCATAAGAAAGTCACTTACGATGCCGGAAAATATCTTCATAATGAATGAAGAAGCCTCGATGGCTCCGTCTAGGAAACCTATCTTCGAAAAATCAATGTGCAGGCGATCGTGAAGATATAACCCGAAAAGGCTGAATATCATAAGCGTGGAGGCATTGATCAAAAACGACACACAGCCCACAACTTTTATCGTATTCGGTATTTCCAAAAATACTTTCAGCACGAGCAGTCCTTTTCAAAGCAGCAGGGTTTTAATTCGGGGATTGTATCACAAAATATCCAAGCCGGCAAGAGGTGGTGGGAACGCCCCCCAATCTGGATGGAGGACGAAGAAGAATGTAGGGTGGCAAAGAAAAACGAGATAAGGTAAAATTTATTGATAAAGAGAAAAATAATTGCAAAATTGTTTGTACAAATGGCAATTGATATCGAATACTAAATAACCTATAATTGACAGCCCTAAAATTTGTTCGGTTGAATAATCAGTTCGGTATTGGGACTTATTTGAAGTGCTTGAAAAAACAAATTACTGCACATCTTCTCTTGATACTGAAAACTTCTGTAGTCATATTCCCCACTTACGAATTTCATCATCTCTTAAACCGAAAGGCAATCTCAAAGATCAGTAGCTGTGTCTTACTATGAAATGCGCACAACGGAGCGTACATGTTTATAACGCGTTTGATATGAAGTCTTTACTTACTTTGATGCCAACCACGCTGAGACCTGCAGAAAAATTATTGTCGATCGTCAAACGTAGGTAAGACAGGGCGAGTTTAAAAAAGCCGCAAATATTTTTTGCATGAAGGCTTGTAGAAATTATGATAAATAAATATGGCGGCCAATATCAAAACGCGAATTTTTCAATTAACATTTTATTATATTTTAATAAAAATGCCTGTAAAAACCGCTACCGCCTCCCTTGCAAGTTGCGTAAATTTTTTCTCGCAGGAGCAAAGTTTTTGCTAGAATGAACTTGGCGGGCCTTTAGTTCAGTTGGTTAGAACCCTCCGCTCATAACGGAGTTGTCGTAGGTTCGAGTCCTACAGGGCCCACCATCGGTGGGGTTTGTTTCTAGGATTTTCTCGATTTGAAAAGTTAGGATGGATGGCGAAAACCTATGGTTGCGTACAAGTACTCTCTAGAGAAACTTCGGGGTATTGCCGAAGAAATGGCTGACGCTGCTCAAGCTCCGTTTTCAGCGCTGCTTGAGGGGGGGATAGGTGCTGGGAAGACGACATTTTCGAAATTCTTCATCCAGAGGCTGGCGTCGGGTACGCAAATTACCAGCCCAACCTTCAACATCGTCCAAATTTACGATACGCCCAAAGGTTCTGTCTGGCACGCAGATTTGTACCGCTTGAAAGGAGATGAAGAGCTCTTTCAGCTCGGGCTAATTGAGGCGGTGCACGACAGCATCTGCTTGGTTGAGTGGTCTGACCTCCTGAAACCATATATCTCCGACTGCAACTATACCGTGTTAGATTTGTCGGTTTGATCCAGCTGGAACAAATGCAAAATCCACGCATATCGAATGGCAGCACAATGTCTCGCTAAAATCCGGAAGGTAGACTGTCCATGTGGGGTGTCTAACCACGCGATGTAGAGAGTTTTCCAGCATTCACTTGCTACTTGCATCAGCATAAATATCACATCACCAATCATTTCTATAGTGCATTTCTACAACCTCAAATCCACTCATTCGCAGCTGCCCGCTGACTGAGGTAAGCTGTCTCCCTCATGTTGTATATTAGCAACAGCTCGTAAAAACAGTTGCAGTAAAATCAAAATATAGTTGCGGGGGGGGGGGGTAAACAATGAAAAAATTAAAATGAAGTTTTTTTTGCAGTGTTGTTTTTGGAATGTTATGTGTAAAAATAAGGTTGTTGTTGCGAGTTTGATAGCAGCAGTTGCGGCAAGTGCTGATCCTGCGCAATGTGCAGAAGGAGGCTTTTACATCGGAGCCAATGTTGGGGCAAAAATCAATCAGCTCAAGATTAGAGATGACGACGACGATGGTAAAGCAAAGTGGAATTCGATGAGCAAAGGGAAGCCTATAGCAGAATTGCTTGTAGGGTACTATCACTGCTTTGGTCGCATTGTAGCCGGTGCGGATGCAATACTCGGAACCATGTTTGGAAAGATTAGCTTTAAAGATTTGGATCCGGACATTGAAGATAACTCTGGCGGGTTCAAAAACCCGTTTAGTTTTGCATTTATGCCACGGGTAGGGTATCGTCCTCTGCCTCAACTTGAGTTGTACGCGACCGGCGGGGTCAAAGTTGCAAATTGGAAGTTAAATTACAAGGATGATGACGAAAAAGTGCATACTTCGAAGAAAAGTACTGCGGGTGCAGTTGTTGGAGCTGGAGTAATGTATGGATTTACACCGCACTTTTATGGAAAGCTCGAGTACAACTGCGATTTCAGGCAAAATTACAAATTCGTTGTACAAGGTGTTTCTGCACCAATAAAAATCAATGCACATGTGATCAAAATCGGCGCCGTATATAAATTCTAATATCGGACGTAAAAAGGGAGCTTTGTAGTATTCCAAAGCTCCCCCTGCTTTCTTCGATAACCGAATTATTCGGAGGTTAGTGCTGTCGCTGAAGATATGGAAGGGGGCATTAAGTTGCGATAGCATAGGTGTGATGGACGAAAATTTTCTGTGAAGCCCTAAACGTAAAGGGGGAGATGAGGTCGATAGCAGATACCCCACCGGCTGGAAGCCGGTGGTTCTATGTCACGCTTGGAAAGCGGATTAAAAGAGTAAACTCTTAGAACTCAGAAGTTCTAAAGTTATCCGCCTATGATGCACTTTTTGCTTCTTTATACACTTTTAACCTCCTTTGTGCTTATCTGTCCGGATGTTGCGACAAAATATCATTTCGCCCGTAGGTGTGTCCCTGGCACCGTTTCCTTAATTCCTGAAGCTCACCTTGCAGTTTCCTGCTACTTTTACCTTTTATATATTGTACTACTTTCAAGATTGAAAGATGCGGAGGTACCGAGATCAGCATATGTACATGATCAGGGCTTATATTTCCGCCTATTATGTCTGCATAGCTGGAGAGTATGCCGCCATTACCACTTCTGTACGCCTATTGGCAGTATTACCCCATAACATCCTACGCGTGTATTTCGTACAGAATACTATGTGATATTCGACATCGTATGCGTTATGTAAATTTCTTTGGTATGCCGTACCTCACAGCATACTAACGTATTCGCCTAAAGGTGCGAATTTTCACCCTCCCCACGTTTTGGAGATAAAAGTCGCGATGTCATTGCAACGCAACACTGTTATGTAAAGACAGACAACTGTCCACCAAAAAAATTACGAGGCACATCCAAGTGATGAAAACATCTCTTTATCCCCGATGTGCCTAACCATCATGCCTTACAGCAACCTATCTACAGCCTCATCCTCCTATGCGCAATAGTTCGCATAGTACGACCGTGGCACCGAATAGTAGGCAGAATAGATCGCCTAGTGTTCTTTTCTGTAAAAGGTAATACGGTACGAAAATGACGAACGTCGTCGCTATCATTCCGCCAAAGGAAAGTACGTTGATGAATGCGTTCGGTACTGTTATGGCGAGTATGACGGGAATGAGACATACGATGGCACTTGAGATATTTTTCTGTGGAATTATGGAGGTGCGGATGGATTTCAGCAACCCTGCTCCCATTCCTATAGCAGAAGTTATAATCGCCAGGAGGGTTAGCCCTTCCAGGAATACCTCAATATACGCATCCTTCGATGATTCGCAGAGAAACTTTATTAGCTCGCCGACCGAAACTTGGTGAGCCTGCAGGCGATGGAGAAAGTCTACATCCGTTGCCAAAACGTTCTTGAAGACGCAGTAATTCCAGCCTATGTAAATCGCTGCAGGTATCAGTATTCCCAAAAGGAAGGAATATCGAATTTTCCGTTTATCCCCGTTAAGGTATCCGTACACATTTGCGCATATATTCTGGACACCAAATGAGGTAAGGATTACAGGCAAAAACGCGGGTATCTCAGAAAATTTTATTGATGTGAAGCCGTGCGCCTCCAAACTGGATATACCAATTTTGCACATTGCCACTACTACGATCACAAGCAACGCGATGACCAATGCGGAATTTATGGATGAGAATAATCGTACGTTTAAGCCAAGTATGACAAAAAGCACAGCGCCGCAAATCAAGGCAACTAGCCTTTCGTCAACTGCGAAGAAAGCATTCAACGAGCTCGCTATTGCGAAGAAGTACACTGTAAGCAGGGAAAACGACAGGATGTAGAAGCTTGCTAACGTTATGGCGAATGCCGTGCTTCCGGAGAACTTCCGACTAAGCTCGACGATAGAAGCCGCCTGTCCATTTCTGGTATTCAATTCGATAGTCATCATAGATGAGCGATACGCGACAAAGATCATAATGACTGTGATTATGACTGCGGCAATTCCGAGGTTTACGGCAGTGAGCGGCAAGGAAATCAAGCCCGCACCTATGGCTGTTCCGGATACCAGAAACGTGGCGTTCAATAATTTTTTCATAACAAAATCCTCTCAAAAAAACAAAAACACTTCGGGATAGCAAAGTAAGAAAAATAAAGACGGCGCTCAGCGCCACCAAAGAACGAGAGGACGCACGGAGAAACGAGAGATAAAGCACTCAGTAGTCATACCAGCCCTCAACTCCATTCCGACACCACGACCCTATTATAGCAGACGGGAAGCGGAATGACAATAGGGAAAGTAGAGAACAGTGTCAAGATTGCTTTGGTGCCTGCGAGTGAGAACGTATACTATTATATATACGGTTTTGCACTCTATTTCGAATTATGCGTTAAATCTTAAGGCGATGTTGCAAATTACACTAAAAAAGTTTTTACTGGCGCAAAATAACATTTGTTGAAACTGAAATTTTGTGTTAGAATAAGTTCATAGGGGTAATTTTGTGTGGATAGGTATGTTGTTTAAAAATTTAACTATTGTTGCATTGGCGATGCATACGTTGGTAGGGATATCTTTTGCCTCGACTTCAGGCAAAAACCCACTCGGGG
>JAFUUW010000010.1 GCA_017471265.1 Alphaproteobacteria bacterium | reverse complement strand
GGGCTTTTTCTGATTTCTGCATCACCGAGCAGTGGAAGTTTCACCTCGCGTGCCTGCGTAATAAGGATGATGCGCCGCGGTGGATACAGGATAATTACGCGAAAAACGGCAAGGTTGGCTTTTACGAAGATAGCATTTGGAAGTACATACCAAAGGCGATTATCAGTGTATGTTGTGATGGGAATAGTGATATATCTCCAGGTGCTCAACCTGCTGAATTCCGGCAACAAAACTGGAACGCCCTCCTCCTGAAGAAATCCATAGCGCAATGCCAAAAGTACCTGCAGAGCGGAAGGGATCTTCGGAGCATTCTAGACGATGTGTTGGACGCTCTTGAGGAGTCTGTTGATGAAAAGGTTCGTCCTATGAGGGAAGAGCTCGACAGTATGCAAAAAGAGGTCGATAAAAAGGTGCTCCGTTTTGTTAAGGATGAGGCGAAGAAGTATGGTTTGACGACTGAACTTCCGCCTCTGCAAGAAGGGGAATACTTTTTCTGTAACGATTACAAGTATTGGCAAAGATATTTCAAGAAAATTGGACGGTCAGAAGATTTAGAACGCTGGAGGCAATATATGGCAGAACTTGAATATCCTGAAGAAATAGATGAGATAGAGGATAAAATAAGTGAAGTAGAAGAAAATATGGATTTTTTCGTTAAAAGTGCTAGATCTAACGCTATGCAAACACTCTTTGGTAGCTACAACATACATACGAATATCGATGAAGATCTGAAATATAACGAAATTAGAGAAAGATATTTCATCAAGCTGGCAGCAGATGAGTTGAAGTCCGATGCAAAGTATAGCGACTTTGTCTCAGATATCGACGCGGCGTTTGATGATGTTGCCATTTATACAAAGGTCTTGGATATTTTTCATTTTATTGAGGGACAAGTTTTCCGTCCGGTCAATTCAGGAACTGGATATTTCGATTATGGGGACGATCAGGCTGTGCTTCTGAATGACTTTTTGGGAAAAGTTGGAAATGTTACGCAGCCTGAAGGAGCTGATAACGTCAATCTAAAGGTTTTTGCTCCATGGTTCGACAAGCAAGATGTTGCTGGGCGAGTTGAGTTTAAAATATACAATGGTGATAAAGTGTTTTTCAAAAACTTTCCCGAACAATATAAAGATGATTGTGTACTTTATGCTTATTTTTTTAATGGAAAAACATGCTATCGCGCATACGATCGTACCTTTAAATTAGATGATAAAATGAATTTTGTCAGGAAAATTGATTTGGATTTGATAAATTCTGCTGATGCTCATCTTAGCCTCTTTTGTATCACTGATGTACAAAATGTCATGAGTGAACAAAATTCTACACAGGAGAACATTCAGAATGATATTAAATATCTTAAAGATGACAAAGCAAAAACCGAGAAAATTAAAAAATATCAACTCCAACTTGGAATGAAAAGGAGTCGAGATTTGTTTTGGCTTGGATTTAAAGGGAAGAATTATGATAACGTTGTGGAGAGGATTTCTTCTTTTCACCCAATATGGGTCGAAGATTTTTTACGACGGATAAAAGAACTTGAGCTTGATGCAGATTTTGATTTTTTGGGTGGTGATGCAATTCAACTTGGGAATGTTGATAATTTCTACCAATATGTTAACAGTGACGATTTCAATCAAAAAATGTTCTCTGTAAAAACTTTGAAACGTCTAATAAACGAAGCTTGCTTCAAAGGTTTGGCTGAACAGAAATTTCCTGAAGACGAAATTTTGACCTTTGTCAAAGAAGTCACTGACGAGTGCCTTTTCAACGCCGACAGAATTAACTTTCATCTCGGAAAAATCGAGGCTTTTATGCCATCATCAGCTTGGGCTTTGAGACAATTGGAGAAAAGCACGCAGGAGGCGTTCTAGAAAATTAGGGTGCTTAAAATTGCACAAAGGTGTTATTGAATGAATAGATACTTTACCGACAAGTTGATAGGTCGTTATTTTCCAAAAGAATTATTCACCAAAAGACTGGGGGACATCGCAACAGACCGCTTGTCGATCTTTTTGTGTGTAAGGAAGCTCTCTTTTCACCTTTACTTCCTCATTTTCGGTTGATGCAACTAGGTATGGGTGGGTACAATGTGTACGGGCTTTTATGTTTCTGGTGGTGCTTTGGATTCTAGGTTAAATCAGTTCAAGGGCAAGATGGAGCTTTCGCTTGAGACGTTTTCTCGTGAGCTTTCGGGCATACGAGCTGGTCGTGCGTCAACTGCGCTTCTGGAGCCAATAAAGGTTGAGGCGTATGGGTCGCTTATGCCTATGAATCAGGTTGGAGTCATATCTTCTCCCGATCCCCGTATGTTAGTTGTCAGTGTTTGGGACAAGGGGCTTGTCAAAAGTGTTGAAAAAGCCATACGTGAGAGCGGCATAAACCTAAATCCTTCAACAGATGGTCAGACCGTCAGAGTTCCGATACCTCCGCTGTCAAACGAGCGTCGGCAGGAGCTGGCTAAGCTTGCGGCGAAGTATGCCGAAGATGCGAAAGTTGCCGTCAGGAACATTCGTCGTGATGCTATGAATTTCGTGAAGCAGCTGGAAAAGAATGACGAGATCAGCGAAGACGAAATGCACAAGCTTTCCGACTCGGTTCAGGAATTGACCGATGAGTTTGCAAAAAAAATTGACGCACTGTCGGCGGCAAAGCAGAAGGATATAATGCAGATATAGGTTTCTATGCGCAAGCTGTTTCATTATCCGTTATGTGCTTTTTCAAGGACTGTCCGAATAGCCTTGTCCGAGAAGCATCTGGATTGTGAGATGGTGTATGAGGCTCCATGGGCTCCATCTGATGATTTGCTCGAACTCAATGTGTCCGGGGATTTGCCGGTTCTGGTCGATATAAATGGAGCATCGGTACACGGTAATTCTGCTATTAGGGAGTACCTTGAGGAGGTGTATCCTGAGGTCAATCTGCTAAGTGGCGATTTTCAGCAGCGTGCGGAGGCTAGGAAAATTTCCGATTGGTTTAACTTTGTGTTTCACAGAGATGTATATTTTCCAATCATTCGGGAAAAAATCCTCAAGCGTTTTGCTAAGGATGTGGATAGGCGCCCTGATCCGGCGTGCATACGTTCAGCCAGCTCGAAGCTAGGTACTCATATGGGATATATAGCTTGGCTCGTCGACAGGCGCAGTTGGCTTGCGGGAAAGGAGCTTTCTGTAGCGGATATCAGCGCTGCTGCGTTTGTGTCAGTACTAGACTACCTTGGGATTATACAGTGGCACAAGTATGAACTCGTGAAGGATTGGTACGTTCGTATAAAATCGCGACCGAGCTTTCGTTGTGTACTGAACGACAATTTGCCTCAAGTGCCACCTGCCGCTGATTATGCAAACTTGGATTTTTGAAATGGTGAACTGATGCTGAAATTAACTATAATTCGCAATGAAGAAAAAACAACCGAAGAAGAAGTCAGGGAAGTGAAAATTGAAACGGAAAACGGAGCGGTAACCATACTGCCATGGCATCAACCGTATTTGTCGAAAATACAGGGGAGTTTCGCCTATGTTCGGGGGGCTGGAAATACCGTGTCGTTAGCTATATCATCCGGCTTCATATACACCGACGGAGAGAAATGTATCGTCGTGATAGACGAGTGAGGCGTAGATAGGTTTAGTCCTCGGTCTGTTGTTTGAAAAAAGCATAACAAAAATACTTGATTTGAATTTGAAATGTTGAGGAGGTTTTAAATATGCTGCATGTTTTGATAGGTGGAGAAGCTAGTAACAACGTAAAGGTTGTCGATTTCTGGAAAACGCTATGCTTGTCAAATATGCCAGTCAGCAGCCTACATTTCTTGCTAGTTTGATGTAATCATCTCCACGAAATATCTGTTCTAGAGAATTTACCATGAAGGAAGCTTGTGTAGGAACTGGGTTAGTGCGTTTTATGTAGCATTTTGTTTTTCTGCTTATGGAACACAGTCTGCTTCTTGCGGTTACTTGGTTATCCAAAATATCCTGGAGAAGAGGTGTAGCATTTCCACTTGGGCACTCGAGCACTGTCATGGATTTATCGAGTATCGGCATTAGAGCTACGATTATTGTTATTTTTCCAAAAAGCGGGACGCATTATAATGATTTGCCTTTTCACGTGCCGTCAAACCACGCTGCGCCTAGCGGCTTGCTTTCCGGGCTTTGCCCTTCAGGCTTGACTGCAGCTCGGCAAATCAGCTCCTTTTTCTCGTCCCTTTTGGGAAAAAACAATCACAAATCAGAGGTAACCTTGTGAAACTCCAGAGTATCTTAGTATATAATTTAGCATAGAAATTCTAAGATAGTCATCTACATTTTGTAAGCGTGAAAGATACTTTATTGAAAATTCCAAAATAATCCTAAACACAATCGTTCAGATAGCTAAAAATCGTAACTGTTGACAAAGCTTTTTATAGAACTGTTCGACTAGAATCAAATAATCACCCATAAATTTTTACTATTCGTTCGAAAGGTAGCTTATAGTAGCGTAACAAAGGCGAATGCATAAATATCAGACTACTACTCGCCGGATTTCATCCTCTTGTACTCGCTTGACAGTGAGCGGACGTTTTTGGAAAAGCGCTTGGAGAGCAGGACTTTGAGTATAGATTCCATAGAGTTGTCTCCAACAAATGCCAACTCCTTGGTCTTGTTCGCAAGTGAAATAAATATCGGGCTGATAGAAAGCGAAAGTGCGGTTACGCTCACTATCAATTTTTGACCGTACGTGTCGATTATTTTCGATTGCACGGCGACATTCGCGAGTATCAGTGAAAATTCACCCAACTGAGCTAGGACAATACCTATGGAGGTAGCCTTCGCGAGCTCGATTGAAAAAAACTGCAAGATGACGGTATTGAAGAAAATTTTCCATACGGTTACGCCAAACAAAACCAGAAAAACAACTATCCAGTTTTCCGCCAGAAACCTCAGGTCAAACATAAGTCCTACCGAAAGGAAAAATGCCATCAGAAGCACATTCTGTATTGGCTTAATACTGTTCAGCACATTCTGGCGTTCCTGTGTGTTTCCGATAAACAAACCGGCGAGAAATGCTCCATATGCCTCGGACAGCCCGAACAGTACAACAATAGATGCCGAAGCAAAACACAAAGCCAAGGTCGCAACAGGGGTCAAGTCGGAGCTTGGCAACAGGTGTCGCGTTGGAATTATGATTTTATCCTTCTTGCCGAGGTACCTTATCATCAGTACGACGAGCCCGATGGCTATTATCAAATCAACCAGGACGGAACTATTGAACGATCCACACTCTTTAATTATGAGCATCATAGGCACGATGGCGATATCTTGAGCGACCAATATGCCGATCGTTATATGTCCGATGTCGGTGTGGAGTTCGCCGAGGTACTCCAGGACTTTGACTATTGCAGCGGTCGATGAAAGCGAAATAATAAACGCCGTGAGAAGCGAAACGTAAAGGGGCAAATCGAAAAGCGCCGATAGCATAATGGCGATAAGAGCGTTAGCAAAAACCTGTATCACAGTGAAAAGCGTCGGGATTTTCCACATTCGTATGAACGAGCGGATGTTTAACTCCATACCTATAACAAACAGGAGAAGAAGCACGCCGAGCTCGGAGTAAAAGTGTATCTGCTCTTGCGACGAGATAAAGCTAAAGCCGCTAGGTCCAAAAGCTATTCCGGCAAGAATATACCCAATCATCACAGGCTGGTTTAGCCGCGCGAGCAGAGTGCCCGAAATGGCAGCCACCAGGATAATTACGGTCAGATGTGCAAAAACATACTCGCTATTCATAGTATCGACATTCTACCACAGCGACATCTGCACACGAACGGGAATTGCCTGAGAATTAGGTGGCGGCATCAGAAAGGTTGCCGTTCATATGTGGGACGTTTTCCCCGCTGCATTTTGAAAATTAGCGCTACTTAGTGGCGCAGCAAGGCAAGTCGATGTAGCGTGCTCCATTTTTTTGAAGTAGCATCTCTTTAATTTACTTTTCAAAAATTAGCACAATAAAGCAAGATATTGATTAAATGACAAATTTTATGTTTATTCAATATTTTTTAATATTTATGTAAAAACATTTTGCGTTGATTATGAATTGGCAAGGTTTTGTTAAGCAAGATAATAGTTTTTAGGTATCCTTCAAAATAACTTTCAATTGTTTTTAAAAAAACTGCGATTTACAGGAAAATAGTTTTATCGTATCCTTAAAATTAAATATAAATTAAATGCATTTTTTGATACAGCAGCCTTTTTCTATTTTTACCAACAGCTTATTTTGTTTCTGCTAGCCTAGGAACGAAATGGTGATTTCAATCGCACTTCAACCTTTAGCGAATTTCATAGATTTCAAGTCGTTACTTCTGTGGCGCTGTACGTAATGTTATGCGCATTTGTCATAATTTTTTTCTAATTTGTAAAATTCAAAATTTTCACCAGGATATGTCCTCTATCTCCAGTATATAGATATCAATTTAGAATTTTTCTTTGTGTTGTGCGCTAATACTTTTGGAATGACTAAAGGCTCGGACTTGTATTTGTTCCTTGGTTCAAAAGGGCTGAGAAAAACTCTTGACTTGTAAAGTGGTACTCAAGCTTGTAGGGCATAGCCCGAAAAGCGAGCACCTTGCGGCTTTGCTTTTTGTGAGACAACAGTACGACTTGGTGGTGTAGCTACCAACGTAGCTTTGAAGCCAAGGCGGTGGGTATCGCCCGCGCTGCGTCTGTGTGAGGTTGTCCTTGCCGGTGCGTATGTTTGCCCTTTGACGACAGCCTTTCAATTTGTTTTTCAGAACCTGATCCCGACGCTGACAGATGCTTTGACACCTTTTGCTCCTTTTACTTTTTGGGAGATTTTGAATCCCATCCGGCGGCTGTCGTTTGCGTTCTTGTAATTCAGTGATAGACCGTATTCGATGTACCTCCGCTTTGTTATATCTGGGCTCTTCGAGTGCACCAGATTTGATTCGACGCGTGCGCGTCTACCAAGGTTCTGGTGGTATGAACCGAACATCCCAACACTCCACTGTTCATAAAGCTTTTTGCTTATGGAAAGCTCTGGCACTATATCGCACCTGTGTAGGGCTTTTGTTTTGACGTCGCCGATTACCGTGCCCGCATTGAATTTTGGCGTTTTGACGAAGTAATAATCCATCAAGATACTCGGTGTCAAAGCCCAACCTTGACCAAATCGCAAGTTGTACCCAGCCTTGCTGCCGGCACCAAATACATGGCTTTTGATTTTCGTCTTACTCCTTTTAGCTCGTGTTGACAAAAATTCATATGTCTCGAAAAATTCGATAAATGAGTTTGTTCCAAAGAATGCTTGCTTCAACCCGGCAACATATCCTGTTTGCTCGGATTTAAAGTAATTAAACTTCATGTCATTGCTGACAATTCCAGCAAATATAGTAGGCATAAAATACATCTGCTCCGACATAGCGATTGGTTTTGCATCCAATCCAAATATCGCTCCTTTGTTGTTGGATTTCACATCTGCGGTTGAACTCGTCTCATACTTGCTGAATTCGGCGAATGATCTGTTCCAGATTTCGTATTTCCCCATTTCGAGTTTGCTATCCCAATATGCGGGATCGATGCCTCCTGTTCCCGAAACCAGATTAAATATCGACGATACATTGTCTAGTCCGCTTAAGTGCATAGTTTGGGTCGCCCCTGCGGAGCCTCCAATTACGCGCGAAATTATCACGTACCCGCCAGTCTTCGTGCCTTGGACGTAGTATGTCGTACCGTTCAAGATGAACTGCCCTATGCCATTGCTTATACTGGAGAGCAGCTTTGTGCCTCTTGAAGCAGAGTATGTCATCTTGGAATCTCCCGTGGTTATGGCGGAGCCGCCGCTACTATCTGTTTTCTCCGCGCCTGTAGCAGTAATTTTTCCGCCTAGGTATACGTCAAACACGGTTGTGTCGCCGTATCCTCCACCGATAGAGACTGGAACGTTTTGCATTCCAGTACCTGTCAAGACCTGGAAGAGGTATTCATCTGCAGTTGGTGTATCAATGAAATTCATACCGGCGATTTCAACACCATTTCCGGCATGGACAACCGTATTGTCCAAAACGTTTATTTGGTCGGTTGTTGAATCCGAAAATTGGAAGTCGGAAAACAGCTTCAATGTATGATTGTCTGTTATCTCAAACGTAGCTCCGCTACCACTACCACCAACGCTAACGCTACGGTCTATTTTGTCATTTCCCCAAAGTGCAATTGTCGAACCAGCCGTCAAATTTTCGGTTGTAATGCTTCCTTCAACAGCAAAGATACCTCCGTTTAAGGTCAAGTTTTTGGCAGTCAGATCACCCTTCGAAACGACAAGCCCTTTGATGGTTACATCCTTAATTTCCGACGTGCCATTGAGTTCGACCATAGCATCTCTTGTAACGTTTGATGATTTAAGCGCAATTGTTCCCCCATCCGAATTTGACATTTTTATATAGCCATTGTTGACTGTAACGTTTTCTAATCCTGGGCTATCAATTTCGGTAGGATTGTCCGTTGTTGTAACAAGGTTTCCATCGGCATCTACCTGGTATATATAGGCATTCGGGAATTTGCCGGAATAGGTACTTGAGCTTGTGCTATCGCTTGATCGAACAACAAACTTCGCTCCCTGGGCAACAGCTGTCTTTCCTCTGAAACCAGAGCAATCGCCTTTGATACGCACCTCTCCATTTTCGAAGATAATTCTGTCGGTTTCGCTTCCATGCAAACTTCCATAAAATGAAAAGATCGGAGTTTCACCGGAGCGTTCTTCTTTTAGATTGAAATATAACGTCGAATTACCATTCATATAAATATCTGGCTTGTTGTATTCATCTTTTGCGCCACCTTCCCATTCAAATTCAGTTGGTTTAGCATTTTGCGCATACGCCTTCGCGGTTTCATCATCCGCTGCAAGTGCTTCGTGAAATCCCTTCGCTGAAGCGTAATCGGAACTAACTTCTCCTATCTCAACACGACCACCGAACATTCCTCCGTCATATGGAACAACCATTGCTCCACGTTTTAACTGGTAGACCCCATTAAACCAGGAATTATCCCCACTGTATACCGTAACAGGATCGCTTCCCTCCCATGCTGCAAAGTCGAATTTATTTTGCTCCAACTTCTCCCGTACGTAATTCTCATACTCAGTTGCAACGTCCTCGCTTTCCACCGTCTTAGATATCACGACGTTGTCATCAACCTTTGGAATATAAACAGGCGTATACGAATATACTGGAGCATCTTCACTTCCCGTATTTTTCAAATTGAACTTGAAAGTCGACGCACCTTCTGGAGCCCCTTCCTCCTCGTTGTACGGAACATATCCATCGGCCGAGAAAAATGCTCCAGGTATCTCATCTTTCGTGTTAGAGCTATGCTCACTCTCATACCGCCCCAGAGCTTTTGCTGCAGATGCCAGGTTGTAGGCTTTTTCCGCGGTTGTTGCACTTTGATAAAGCGGTGAATCTGAAATGCCTATGGTTACCTCAGGCTTGATAAAGCCGTAATTATCACCGCCATCTCCTCGATTTGAATCCGTTATGACACGTGAATTCTCTGGTGTCAGCTCCGTCCCGAAATCGACATTCGTGCCAACGACCTTTGCTCCCCTGTATATTCGGAATTCATTTATGGCTGGAGTATTGTTGGTCAAATCGTAATACGTAGCCTTCCTGAGCTTTTCATTGTCATCAAGATGTGTTTCAGCGTTATAACCGTCCTTTTTGTATCCACCTTCTTCGTAATTTTTTCCTGCTAGTTCGGTATTTGGCTCATCTTGTGTAAAACCTATGTAAAGTGTGATTTGGCCTTCACCTTCAACATGTGAGCCTTTATATATTGTGAGCGTCCCATGGTTATGCAATGTTCCAGTTGAAGTGTCGGCTTCGCTACTGGAGTTGCTGCCCCTTTCAATGATGAGTTTCGCCCCGTCATAAAGGTTGAAACCATCGCTTTTGTTGACAAGTTTACATGTTGGGGGAATTTTTTGATTCGTACCGGCATTGAAGGATGAACCATCTTCAATAGTGCCATTAAGTTCACTTGTTGAGGCATGAAGCGGAGTACTCACAATTACGAGTATTGGAAACATTCCAATGCATAAAGAAATTATTGCCTTTGAATTTCTCACCAGCAGAGCTCCCCGCTACCAATCTCCCCAACAGCTTGATTTTTCCAGGAAAGGTTTAAACTTCAGTTAATTTGAAAAAAATTTTTCACAAATTCATTAAGCATCAAATCCGAATATACAATTTGTCGGAAAGATATAGGAAATTCCGCGATTCAGTCCTTTTTAGAAAGAAAGCGTCTAACCGCGAAAAGTAGTAAGAGCGCAAACAGGCAGACAACGCCACCAAAAAGAAAAGCCGCACCTTCACCACTTTGCTGCGAAATAACACCCGCTACAGCGCTAGCTACCGCAGTTGATACGGAAACAACCAAGTAATAAATACCGAAGCCCGTTCCTCGCAATTCTTTTGGTACGTAATCAGAAACCACAACGGAAAGTATGCCTTCGGTTATACCTCTTTGAGCTCCCCAAAGTACTGTACCGAACAAAACCCAATTTAAATTGTTTGCACAGCCAATCGAAATGTGGGCGAAAAGCAAAATAAGAAAACCTACCAACAGCAGGTTTGTCCGGTTCATTCTGTCCGACAATCGCCCCACGGGGAAGGCGACCAGTGTTGAGAGGAGGTTGTATATCATCGTGATGACTGTACCGTACGCGACATCCAAACCGAAGTTTCCGCATGCATGGAGCGAAATAAAAATTTCACTGAAGCGTCCAAGCATAAACACCGCAGCGACCACCATAAACAGCCAAAATTTTTTGCCGAGAAGGTGCAGGTCTTTGAGTTTTATTTTTCTCCGCTTAGCAACTGATTTGCTCTCATCCAGCTTTTCCTTCACGAATATTGTCAATACGACAGTCGCCAATGCGGCAGGTATCGCAGCGAAAAGGAAAAGCAACTGAAAGTCGTCATTCGTGAGCTTCATAACGACTATACCGAAGATACCGCCAAGGGTCGATCCTATAACTGCCAAGCTTTGCCGTAACCCGAAGCAAGCGCCTTTCACTTGCTTTGGCGCTGAATCAGATATCAAAGCTTCGCGCGGACTGGCCTGTATACCGTTTCCTATGCGGTCAATTGTTCTCGCAAAGAATACACCTATAAACGTTCTCGAAAACGCCAAGAGAGGCTTCGATATGGTCAGCATTATAAAGCCAATGACCATAAGCGCTTTCCGTCGTTTGAAGTAGTCGCTGATGACGCCGGAGAAAATTCGAATGGCATATGCCACGGCTTCGACTATCGCTTCGATAAACCCGATGGTCGAGGTAGCAACTCCAAGGATGGTCTTCAGGTACAACGCCGACCCCGAAAACACAACAGACGTCGCAAGGTTCATCAACAGCGACGAAACACCTATAGCCCAGATGGTACCGGGGATCGATCGCCGCAAAAACTGCCAAAAACCCGACCGTTCAGCCATCTATCTCAAGTACCTTCCATCACGTCGCCTGAGGCTCCATTCTACCACCTCCACGGCGCATAGCCAAGCGCGGAGGCCGGAGGATTAACGTAAAGATGAAATAATGTGAAGACAGGCTTGAGATGAAAACAATTTTTCAATGTTAAATTCTTTTTATTGCCCATCTTTTAATAATATATTAAATTTATTTTTCAAAACGTGGAACGGGTAAAAACCTCGTTTCAGACGAATACTTCAGTATGATGTGAGGTATGATATACAAAAGAAGTTCACATAGTACATACGATATAGAATACCATATAGCGTTCTGTATAAAATATAGGCGCGGGGGTACTATACGGTAACACTGCCGAATATAAAAGAGAAAAGTAGCAGGAAACTGCAAGGTGAGTTTCAGGGATTAAGGAAGCAATACTATAGCACCTTACAGGCGAGAGAATATCTTGTTGCAAAATTCGGACAGATCAGGGCAGATGAGGCACAAAAATATATAGAGGAACAAGAGGCATATCATAGGCATGATAACTTTAGAATTTTTGAGTTTTAAGAGTTTACTCTTTTAATCCGCTTTCCAAGCGTGAGCTAGAACTACCAGCTTCCAGCCGGTAAGTTATCTATTTGATGGTTTCAAGTAAGGTAAATTGCCAAAAGGCACTGACTAGCGAATTTGTTTCACAGGGTATGCCTTAGCAAATTTAGAATGGCTCTATTTTCAAAATTATCTAGCATATGACAAGATGTCTGTATTTGTTTTCAGCCATTCTATAAAACTCAGTTGCTTGAAGTTTGCCTCGGTGAAGTACTCTTTTAATGTGGAGATTTTCCACAAATCATAGAAGCAAATCAGCGTTCCACCTTTTCTCAAAATTCGGTATGCCGCTTTTATCACCAGCCCGAGCTTGTCAAAGCCGTAATCCCAGTTTCCAAAACTCATCGATACCCTGAAGCGATCGGTATCAAGTCCTTTTGCTTCTCCGGATTTGAAATTGGTGTCTCTCGAAACTTCGTATGGCGGATCTATCAACACAAGATCAACAACGCCATCATCAACCGTTGCCAGACACTCCAGGCAATCACAGTTTCGTATATCTATTTGTCCCTGCCGAAATTGCTTCATTTTTCCTTAAAACTCCAGCAGTGATCCGAGGTTTTTCTGAGGAACAGTTTTATTTGATGCTGGGATTTTTTCTACGGACGACGTCTTCCCCTTAGTCAACACTTTTTGCAAGAACATCTTGGCAATCCAGGTTGGTACGCGTCCTCCTGTCGAATTCGCAGACATCTCTTCTTTGTTTGTATCGTTTCCAACCCACACTCCCAAGGAAAAACCATTATTTGGAGCTTTCGGCGGATCATAGAAGCCTACGAACCAAGCATCAGAATCGCCATTCGTGCCTGTTTTTCCATATACGTAATTGTTTACGTTTGCTGCTCGCCCAGTTCCGCTACGAACTACCCCGCGAAGGAGCGCACGACACGCGGTTAATGTCTCATCGTCCAAAACTGGTACCAATCGCTCTTTGTTTTTCTGGAACAAAACGTCGCCTGATTTCGTGCGTATCTCCGTTATGCAGTATGTCCATATCGGCAATCCGTCCATAAATGAAGTATACGCTGCGGTCAAATCCTTGAGCGTAACCGGAGTTGTCCCAAGGGCAACGCTCATATCATGTGTGGACACGCCGGTTATCCCCAGTTTTCCGGCAAATCTGGCAACTTTTGGCAGCCCAACAGCCTGAGCCAATCTGGCACTGACGGCATTAACAGAGTGGGTAAATCCCTCAAGGACAGAGATTTGTCCACGCGTTCGCCATTTGTAATTCCGTGGTTTCCATCCGGCGATAGAAAATGGCGCATCCGATATCATATCGTCCAGTTGATATCCGTGTTCTATGGCTGCTCCGTATATGAAAATCTTGAAAGCAGACCCAGGCATCCTATTTGCCTGTACTGCACGATTAAACTGCGATGAGGAGTATCCATTTCCACCAACTAACGCCTGAACGGCTCCATCTCGATTGAGACAAATAAACGACGCCTGTTTGAATTTGAATTTTTCTCCCTCTGTCTTCAGGAAAAATTCAACAGCCTCCTCAGCGGCACGTTGCTTCTGCTCGTCGAGTGTTGTAACGACGACGATATCGTCTTCGATTTCACCAAGTATCTTCTTCGCCTGCTCATATACGTAATCGCAAAAATACATAAAGTTTTGCTGCGACTTTCCCTTTTCAGCGAATACAACCTTTGCCTCTCGCTGCTCGACCTCCTTTACACTTTTGATATATCCCTGTTCTTCCATAGCACGCAGAACTATAAGCGCTCGCTCGTGCGCATAATTCGGATGGTTCGAAGGATTGTATTTCGTCGGAGCCTTCAAAAGCCCAGCAAGTATCGCCGCTTCAAAGATCGACAGTTTTGTAGCCGGCTTGCCGAAATATTTTTTTGATGCTGCATCAATACCATACGTGCCAGCTCCAAAATACACGCGGTTGAGGTACATCATCAAAATTTCCGACTTAGTAAATTTATACTCCAACCAGAACGCGAGGAGCAGTTCCTTTATCTTTCGCCCGATAGAGCGGTCGTAATGTGTTACTACCCCCTCGGCAATCAAGATATTTTTTGCAAGCTGCTGGGTAATCGTCGATCCCCCTTGCACAACTCTATGAGCCACATAATTTTGATAAAACGCTCTGGTGAATCCTATGACATCAATACCAAAATGTTGAAAAAATCGCTTATCTTCAACCGCCATAAATGCAGCCGGTACATGCTTTGGTAAGTTCTCCACTCGTACGACATCTTCGTACAGATCGCCGTAAGAACCAACAATTTTTCCGTCATACGTCTGAATGGTTACAGCTGGCACGCGCACCGCAGTCGTCAGATTTTGCAAATCCGGAAGGTCGCGCGAAAAATAAAGCAGCACCAACCCAATGGCGACAAATCCACTGAACGCAAAATAGAAAGCGTACTTAAACAGTATCTTAGCGAACGAAGTATTGCCTTTGCGCGCAGCCCTTTGCAAAGGCTTTGGACGCCCCCCCCGTCTTCTATCCATCTACCCAATAAATACTCAAACATTGGCTTTATTCTAGCAGGATGCCACCATCGCGTAAATGCGGAAGGTAGGGGAGGGGGCGATTTACGACGAAATGATACATATTTGTTGACAGCCAAAACAGCCAAATCTGTGAGATTGTTCTACGCTGTCAACTCTGTACATGCGACTTTGGATGTATCTTTAGCTGCAAAGCATTATGCATTTTGCAATTGGTATTGCAGTTTCGCTCTCGGCATTTTCCCCAATCGTGATAGAAAAGATGTGGAATGTGCCCCTAGCTTGCGGCTCACTCTTTTATCGCCAGTTCTACGTCGGATTTCGCGAAAGTCTATAATATCTCCTACGATATGTGAGAAACGGTGCTGCAACACCTTGTTTTTATTTTCACGTCAAAACACCTTCCGTTTCTCTCCAGCCTGCATACGCATAAATTTCGGACATTGCCATCTCTGCCTCCCTACTGTAATCTCGGATTCTTACAATCATTTCTGCACTCTATCTTTTTTCTCGGGCAACACCCCCGCCCATTAAATCAAGAGACAATTTCAACTCCGCCAATTTCTACCTATCTTGCACAAACTCTCACAAAACTTCTTGTGTGAGCACCCCACCATAACTAACAGCACACGCTGCCCGCTCCATCCTTTTTCGCTTTCCGTTTCAGCAGTTCCTCGTCGCATTTTGGACAAAATTCCTGTGCTCCGGTAAGATACCCATGTTTCGGGCAGATGGAGAACGTTGGAGTGATCGTTATGTACGGAATTCTGTACCTCGTCAGAACGCGACGTACTAGCTCCTTGCAGACTGAATAATTCGAGATACGCTCACCCATGAAGAGGTGCACGACTGTTCCACCGGTATACTTTCTTTGCAACTCTTCTTGGTGATCCAGGGCTTCGAACAAATCGTCTGTATAGCCTGCGGGGAGCTGTGATGAGTTCGTGTAATACGGCGCTTCCTTTGAGCCAGCCTGTATTATATCTGGGTAACGTTTTGCATCTTCGCGCGCAAAGCGGTACATACAACCTTCAGCTGGAGTTGCCTCAAGATTGTACATGTGCCCGGTTTCAACCTGAAATTCGACGAGCCTTTCACGCACATGATCCAAAATGCGCACGGCAAGCTGCTTGCCCTCGCTGGATGCGATATCACAGGCATCATTTGTGAAGTTTCGCACCATCTCATTCATACCATTGACGCCTATTGTTGAGAAGTGGTTCTTGAAAGTTCCAAGATACCGCTTGGTGAATGGGTAAAGCCCCCCCTCCATAAAACGAGTAACAACTTTCCGCTTTATCTCCAAGCTATTTTTTGCAGTCCTCAGCAGATCATCCAAGTGTGCGATAAGTCCCATTTCATCGCCTTTGTGGAGATACCCCAACCTGGCGCAGTTTATGGTTACGACCCCTATCGATCCCGTCTGCTCTGCAGAGCCAAAAAGACTGTTACCCCGTTTCAGCAGCTCACGCAAATCAAGCTGCAGACGACAGCACATAGAGCGTATCATGTTCGGATTGAGATCGGAGTTGACAAAGTTTTGGAAGTACGGGATACCATACTTCGCTGTCATTTCAAATAGTATATCGACGTTCTCCCCCTCCCAGTCAAATTCTTTCGATATGTTGTAGGTTGGGATAGGGAATGTGAACACGCGTCCCTTCGCATCACCGTAAGTCATCACTTCGATGTACGCCTTATTTATCATATCCATTTCTTTTTGGAGTTCACCGTATGTGAAATCCATCTCTTCTCCGGCAATTATCGGATGATCATTTTTCAAGTCGTCCGGACAAACCCAATCGAATGTGAGGTTAGTGAAAGGCGTCTGGGTGCCCCATCTTGTCGGGACGTTGAGATTGTATATGAACGACTGCATCTCCTGATAGACATGCGGATAATCCAGATTGTCCTTTCTGATGAACGGCGCCATATACGTATCAAATGAGCTAAAAGCCTGTGCTCCAGCCCACTCATTTTGGAGTGTCCCCAAAAAATTGACGACTTGAGAAAAGGCAGTTGACAGGTGCTTTGCAGGGGAAGCCTCGGCTTTTCCCCCAACGCCGTTGAATCCCTCCTGCAGAAGCATACGAAGAGACCATCCAGCACAATATCCCCCAAGTATATCGAGATCGTGAATATGGATAAAGCCGTTAATATGAGCCTCAGCAATTTTGGAAGTATAAACTCGGTTTAACCAATAATTCGCTATGACTTTCCCAGACAAGTTCAAAATCAACCCACCGAGGGAATATCCCAGATTGGCATTCGCCTTTACACGCCAATCTAGCTGATCAATATACTCGTCAACGGCAGAAACAACATTAACCATCGATTTCTTTTCAGCACGCAACTTGGCGTGTTGCTCTCGATAGAGTATGTATGCCTTTGCGGTTTTCAGATGGTTATTTTCGATGAGCGTATTCTCAACGGCATCCTGAATATCTTCAATAGTCGGCGCAGATTTGGAATGCTGCTTAGCAAGTTTTGCCGCGACATTATGTGCAAGGAAACGAGATTCGGATAATCCAAACTCCTCCGTTTCAGAAGCTGCACCAAGGATCGCATTCGTTATTTTTTCGAGATCGAATGGGGCAAACGTACCATCCCTTTTTATAACAAAGCGCAAAACATCGGCGAACATACCATTGTTTGTTTCGGTTTTAGTCTCCATCTGCAAGCCTCCTATCGATTAAACTTACTGTATTCTCAATTCCATACAGTGATATAAATGACCCCATCTTTGGCCCACTATCAGCTCCAAACAGAACCTTATACAATGCTAAAAACCACTCACGTAGATTATTCACGAAGAATTTTTTTCCCACTTCAAACACAGTATTCTGCAATTCATCTGAAGTTGCCGTTTCATCCATATTCTTGAGAGCATCCTTTAGTGCCGTCATAGCCTCACGTTGCACAGCCCTTGGTTTCGCCGGAATTCGCGAGCCAGCTATAAAGTCATTGAAATAATTTATGGCAAATCGAGCCATATTTCGCATAAACGCCATAGTTTCATCGGAGCAACCCTTCGCGTATTTTTTCACAAACGACATTAGGACGCTCTCGTCGGATGTATTGCAAGCCTGTACCAAGTTCAGGAACATCGAAAATTTCAGACATCCGTCATACCGTGGCGGATTGCCATTGTGTATATGGAACACCGGATTATCCGGCTTCTTCTCTTCAGGCTCGGTCTGAAATTTTGCCAGCGCATCGATGTACTCGTCCATAGCGTTCGGAATGACATTGAAGAACAGCCTCTTTGCGCGCTTTGGTGCTTGGTACATGTAGTATGACAGACTTTCCGTCGGAGCGTACTTCAGCCACTCATCCATCGAAAGCCCATTTCCTTTTGACTTCGAAATCTTCTTTCCCTCATTGTCCAAGAACAATTCGTACGTCAAATTTTCAGGCGGCGTACCCCCGATGGTTCGACAAATCTTCGAAGACAACTTGAATGAATCGATCAAGTCTTTCCCATTCATTTCATAATCAACACCCAGAGCTGCCCAGCGCATACCCCAATCCGCTTTCCACTGCAGTTTGCAATGCCCATCCAGGACAGATACCTCCTCAAGGCGCCCAGTCTCAGGATCTTTGTAGATAATCGAGCTGCTGTCCACCCTCACCTCTTCGACGGGTACCTGAAGAACGCGACCCGTGTGAGGGCAAATTGGCAAAAACGGACTATACGTTTTCTGACGTTCCTCACGAAGAGATGGCAGCATAATCGCCATAATCTCGTCATAGTGCTTCAAAATTTTCCTCAGGCAGTCATTGAAGGCGCCGGACCTGTATGTCTCCGTGGCGCTCTTGAACTCATATTCAAACTCGAACTTATCCAGAAAACGCCGAAGCATAGCATTGTTGTGATGCGCGAAACTTTCATATTCTCCAAACGGATCCGGTACATTGGTAAGTGGCTTTTCCAAATTGGCGGCGAGCATCTCTTGGTTGGGCACATTCGTAGGAACTTTTCGAAATCCGTCCATATCATCAGAAAATACGATGATCTTTGACGGTATATCAGAGAGACGGCGAAACGCGCGCATAACAAAGGTGGTGCGCAGGACTTCTCCGAAAGTACCTATGTGCGGCAGTCCAGAAGGACCATACCCAGTCTCGAGGATGACCTCCCTCTTGCTACTCCGCTTCAAGCGTTCAACGATTTTTCTCGCCTCTTCAAACGGCCACGACCTCGTCTCTTCAAAAACATACCCCGCAAACATCACAGATTTTGCAAACCGAGAAACAAACTCATTTTACCACTCATCAGCAGGATTTTGAAGGGGATGAGGGCGGGGACGTCTTGAGTAAGTGGGGTTATTTTTTGATTGTCTCAGCTTATTTTCTTTGGAATTTCAAACGCGTATCGATATTTAATTAAATGCTGCAGTATAATGTGATGTGGATGGCTGTATAGGTTTTGTAAGAGTATCGCATAAAAATGAAGTTAAATGATATGTAAAATTGATAACTGAACACATTTTAAATGATATTTAATTTAAAAATAGAGTAATTTAAAGATATCTGAGTTTTGAAGATTCAGCACTAAATCTCCCAGCCGCTGGGGTATCTGTTCATTTTTCTATTTTTATACACCATTTTGTTCATTATATAACATTTTTTCTGCTATCTTTATCCATCACGGCATTGTACATCGGCTATATTTCCTGTAAAATAGTCTCCTCCTGATTTTCGCCATTTTACGAAATTTACCTGCGTTGATGTGTAAATGTGGAGGTTTTTAATT
>JAFUUW010000087.1 GCA_017471265.1 Alphaproteobacteria bacterium | reverse complement strand
TAATATCCTATAGTCGTACGCTTTATCCCCTTCGAAATAGAGTACGCAATCGACCATATGTTCGAGGGTCTTAGGTCCAGCTATTGCACCATCCTTCGTTATGTGTCCGACGATTATCACGACGACATCGTTGAGCTTCGCGAAATTGACTAGCTCCTGCGTGCAAAACCTGACCTGCGAAATACTACCTGGCGGAGACTGTATCAGGTTGGAAGATATGGTTTGTATAGAGTCCACAACCAGTACACTATTGCGTTTCATATTCGAAACTGCAGCCAAAATCTGATGTATGTCTGAGGACGTTGCAAGTCGTAATCCCGAGTTCTGCACACCTAAGCGCTTTGCCCGCATCATAACCTGACTGACCGACTCTTCCGCGGATATGTATACGCAATCGTTAATGCCCGAAATTTCCGATAAGATTTGCAATAACAACGTCGATTTTCCGATACCTGGCGCTCCACCCAAGAGCACTACCGAGCCATCGACAAATCCTCCACCCAAAACTCTATCCAGTTCCTTGAAGCGAGTTTTGTGTCGCTTTGCGACATTGGCACTTTGGAAATTAGAGGCATCCTCAATACCTACAAAAAAATCGTTGGGAACCTTCCCCGAAAGCGCGGAAGTGTTACGTTCCGCTACCTCTTCAACAACGCAGTTCCAGCTTTTGCAGACATCGCACTGCCCCATCCACTTCGGCAGAACCGCCCCACACTCTTGACATACAAACCTGGAAAGAGACTTCGCCACACGACACCTCGCCCAAACAGCAAGTGGCGTCTCCTACGGGATTTGAACCCGTGTTGCCGCCGTGAAAGGGCGGTGTCCTAGACCCCTAGACGAAGGAGACATTGGTGGGCTCAACAGGGTTTGAACCTGTGACCCTCTGATTAAAAGTCAGATGCTCTACCCACTGAGCTATGAGCCCACATCACAACGCCAGGGTACCACCCGAGCAACTTTCCGGTCAACGATTTTTTTGAAGGCAAGGTGGGAGGGAGTGAGGACGGAGGGGATAGGATATACGCACCGTTCGAAGCTGAAACGATAAAATACAGACGAATTTTATTGAGAAAATTAAAGGGAAAAGTGGCAGAAAACTGCGAGGTGAGTTTCAGGAGTTAAAAAAAAGATACAAGGAGACAACATTTCTCCAAAGAATTATAGCTTTTAACTAAATATCCTATTCAGCACTCCCCGCCTTTGTATTGATATCTATTTTTATGTATAAGTTGTTTTATTTGTGGGCATTTTTAGTTTTATTTTGTAAAATTTTATAAATTTTCTCCAAATACATCTACAAAAACAAAAAAAATCCACACACTTATATCATTAACTCGTCTGTCAAATTTTTTTTGGGGAAGAGCAGTTTAACTGCTGCAAAAATAAATTTTGCTTTGGCGAAATTTTTGTGGTAGAATGAAGATGTGATGGAGTTTCAAATGAGTGGACATAATGTCTAAAAATTTAACTATTATTGCGTTAGCACTACATACGTTAATAGGGGCGTCTTTTGCCCAAGATGAAATTTCCCTCGGGGGGGGGGGGGGGGCTAGCCGCCCCGACTATCCCAGGCGAAGATGAAGTTACTCTTCCTTTGAGAGGGAATAACGAACCAATATATGGTGCATCAGCTGCTGTCGTTTTGAGATTTGCTCAGAAGGAGGCGTTCAAGAACCATTTAGCAAAAGTCATACAGGAAGCTGCAGAGGACAGTTGGCTTAAATATAAGAAATTTTCAAAATCGATTTGGAATTACATTACAGATGTCTTTAATGACGTTGTTGTTCATAAAGTTGAAGTTTCTGAAGAAATTTATGATTTTGCGATGGAGCGCGAAGCGGATAATTATAGTGGCGCCAACTTAAATGCCCTTGTGTTGAGAAATGTGATCAATTACGCGTTTTTGCTTGCACCGGGTTGGAGTAATTTGTCGGGTGTAGACAAGTTGCAAAAAGAATTTGATAGTCAGGAGTTTTCGGGTGATACAGTTTCTGGAAAATATGATAAATTGATTGATTTTACTGGGAAACGAATTGGCAAAACGAAAAAATTCAATCAAAAAACTTATGGTATGCGTATCCAAAAAGCGGTAAGTGATATCAAAAAATATTTCAAAGGCTGCCGTTTGGGTGAATATGTTGATAAGCTTATAGAGTGCGTTGAAAGAAATTTCGGTATAGTTTCTTTATATGATGACTCTCCACAATGTATTCATTTTCCGGGTGTGAAAGCCTATGTCTTTCCACGACTTTACGATTTCGTCCCTGATCGCATGAAAGGAGCAATGGCTGAGCTTAAGAATTCGGCTTATTCTGATCTTGAAAATTTTGGATATGTTGAATTTGAAAATCCCTTAAGTCTTGACCAAAAGGTAAAGTTTGCTGAGGGAAAAGAAGAATATGACGCAAAAGTGAAAAAGGTATATTTCTCGTTTGGCAAGCATCAGCAACAAAAAGCTGGGGATCACTTTAACCGTTTTTACCTTCTCGATTGCAAATCGGCCAATGGTTATTCAAGTTTCACTGGAATAGGATTTTTCGACGAACACATGAAATTGAAGGGGGTCTTTAAGGATACGTATGAGATATACAGAACAAAATGGTTATTGCAAGAGAACATAAGTAAAATTATCAAGAATATTGACGGCGATCTTGATGACTATAGGAAAGCGGCAGATTCCGAATGGACGGAAAAGTTTGTTGATACCAATTGGATGACCACGACGGAAAATTTTGCCCCTAATGGCGATTTAGATAAATATTTGCAAGAGTACAGAGAAAATGCACGACGTTATAATATAATTTCGAAATGGTTGGAAAAGACGCGTGATGCCGAAAAAATTGACATTATTAAATTGCTGGATCATAGTTATAATAAGTACAAAAATAAAGCTGATGTGAAGAAAAAGAAGAAAAAGTATGTAGATGATTATTGGAGTGATAGTGAGGATGAAAAAGATATAGAAGAAAATAATAAAGATACTATTGAGGTAAAAACTAAGGGAAAGGTTTATTTCCCGGCTGGAAGCTTCCATGCAAGGACAGACGAGGCCGGTTTCAAACACTGGATATGGTCTTTTTCCCTTACCGATGATCTTGGTCATGCGATTAACCATTCCATGTACTATTACGGCAGTCAATTCTTAAGCTCCCGTATGTATGACAATTATGAAAAAATCTCCAAGGCTCGTTTGTATATAAGTCGTGATTCTAGGGGAAAACATTTTGTTCTTTTCCCAGAAACTGAGTTGCCTAAAGATGATCAAAAACTCTGCGTTCCTCACCAAGTTTATGATCAACTGCTGGCTCTGCTGGAAGATGAATTGAAAAAATACACACCTCCGGCACGTGAGGATAAAATTAAACGTATTCAAGACATCCAATATAAAATAGAAGAAAGATTTGAACGTCAAAAAAATGCACTTCTAAAAGTGTTTGACGAATTACGCAAGGAAAAGTCTTCGATTGAATTGCCTCAGAATTTCGATGAAATTATGGAAGACGGTGATACCGCAGAGCAGATGGAACTCCTATCGAATGTGTTAAAAAATAATTCGAGTACCCTTCCTGCCATAATGAAACAACAGGTAGTGGTCGAATTTGATCCGAACCTTATTGAAGAAATTGAAAAGTTTTTCTCTTATTTATAATAACATAGAGGCGAGCCCCAGCTGTATACAGTACAGCTAGGGCTTGTGAAATGCTTTTTGCCGATGGAATAAGAGAGATACCGTCTCCACCACATGGAATTGAGGGACAGGGCTGGGAGGTAGTGAAGTGCGTTGAAAGAATGGATATAAAATTATGCGAAGTCTAATAAAATCGTCGAAAATAATTACACCTGACGTTTAGGCACATAACTTCAGGTTTCATTTTATTTCCAAAACGTGAGAAAAAGGTAAAAATCCGCACCTTTAGGTGGATACTTTAGTATAATGTGAAGTATGATATACAGAAGAAGTTTACATACTGCATAAGAAATAAAGCATCACGTAGTATTTCACTAAAAATCTATTTGTAGGAGAATATTTTATCATTGTGTCCAGGTGAGTAAGCGTAAAAAGATATATAAAAGCACATAAACACAAAAGAAGCCCCTCTCAAAAATGACACTTTTTCAATTATCTAAAATATGAGAATTTATACTTTAATTCATTTTTCAAGCGTGATGTATACAGTTTTTAATCAAAAAAATTAATGTTGCATTCATTTCACAAACCTCTCGGCAATTTCGAATATAATCGTTTTTCGCTATAACTGCCCGGTGAAGTTACAGACACTGAACTTAGAGCTCATTGAAGCAATAGTGTTACGCTGGCATTTTTGTTGACTGAGATTATTCTTCGATTGCCCCGCACTTCAGTCGTGAAGATTACTCTTTGACTCCTGATAGCACATTCATAAGCAGTTTTGCCATTTCGTCTTCAAAAATGCAATTGAAGCCTCGGAGGTTTTGATATAGCATATCGGATGGCTGGTTTTGAAATTTTTGAACGTTATGAAAATCGAATGGGGTAAAAAAATTTGCTGCCCTGCTTGCGCGCTACCTTTTTACAGTATGCAAAAGACCTCGCTTGAGTGCCCGAGCTGCGGTAACAAATTCGACATTTCGTCCTTGTCATCTAAAAAAAGCTCCATTGCATCCATGGATGAAGTCGTCGAAAATGACGAGCAGATCGTCCTCGAAAAATTTGATTTGGAAGAAAATTTTGAGGGTGATGCTGAAAATGATACAGCAACGGACGACGACGAATTGTTGGATGATGAGGACGTCTCTAAGGTAGCGCTTGTTGATGGTGATGATTGATGGCTGACGAAAAAAAAGTTGTCCTGACCGGAGATAGACCAACTGGTTGCTTGCATCTGGGACATTACGTCGGCTCTTTAAAAAATCGCGTCTCTATGCAGGATGACTACAGCTGTTTTGTTATGATCGCTGACATCCAAGCTCTCTCTGATAACTTTGACTGCCCAGAAAAAATACGTGCCAGTACCATCGAGGTTTGCAAAGACTACCTTGCCGTTGGTCTCGATCCCGCAAAGACGACTATTTTTCTCCAGTCTCGAATACCCGAACTGTTTGAGCTGACTGTTTATTTTCTCAATCTCGTGTCTGTCGCTCGTATAGAGCGCAATCCTACGGTTAAAACTGAATTGCGATCGAAAAATTTTGTTGATTCCGTCACTGCTGGCTTTTTGGCCTATCCCGTTAGCCAAGCTGCCGACATAATCGGCTTCGATGCAGATTTGGTTCCTGTCGGAGAAGACCAACTGCCGGTTATTGAAGTTACCAATGAGATCGTCCGTCGCTTCAATCGAATTTACAACACTGAAATATTGCGCGAGG
>JAFUUW010000086.1 GCA_017471265.1 Alphaproteobacteria bacterium | reverse complement strand
TCCGGAAGATCGAGCCTTTCCCAACTTTGCTATCAACGTGGATAAATCCTCCCGATTGATTGATTATTCCGTAAACGGTTGACAACCCCAAACCAGTGCCTGAGCCGGAGCTTTTTCGCGTTTTGTCATCCTTTCTTGAGAAAAACGGCTCAAATATACTTCCGATAACAGCCGAATCAATCCCACATCCTGTGTCCGCGACTTCTATCATGAGGTAATCCCCCGGATGTATCACGTCGTAAACACACTTGAATTCTTTTTCAACAAAACAATTCCGTGTGGTTATAACTAACTGTCCGCCGTTCGGCATTGCATCACGTGCATTCACCACTAGGTTTATGATGACCTGTTCGAGTTGCCCGTTGTCGGCTTTTATTAGGTAGGGATCTTTTCCATGCACCACTCGGAAGTCCACATTAACTCCCGCTAACCTCTTCAAAAGCGATGACAGACCGACCAAAACGTCTGTTATCGAAATGACGCTAGGCTTCAGCGTTTGCTGCCTCGAGAAAGCCAGCAATTGCCGAACTAAGTTAGCCGCACGTCCGGCATTTTGCTTTATCTGAACAACGTCTCCGTACGATGGATCACTTGTGGTATACCTTTGCAAAAGCAAATCGCAAAATCCAATCATAGCCGTCAAGAGGTTATTGAAGTCGTGAGATATACCGCCGGCAAGCTGACCTATCGCCTGCATTTTCTGAGATTGTATGAAGCGCTGTTCTAGCATCTTTTGGCTTGATATATCGACCAGCTGTATCAATAATAACTTCGTCGATGAACGTGAATGCCGTATACAACTGATGTGTGCCATAGCTGAAATTTCACTATTGGCGATCTTCACCTCAACGGGATTTGATATCTTCGACGATAGCAGAGCTGCTGACAGATGTGAAACAAAACTAGGTTCGCCCTGAGCTTGAATAAAATCCAGGACATTCGCTCCTGGCTGCATTATCTTGTTTTTTTCAAGTATCACCTGGTCTTGTACCATCGTGGCAAATGCCGGGTTTAACGCTACGACTTCCCCACGCGGTGTCGCGACAATAGACGGTAGTGAAGCTGAGGTGAAAACCTCCTGAGACATAAAGTCATCTGAGCCAACTTCTTTTGTAGTACACGCAGAAGTTGGAGCGGAGTGAGACTTGTAGATTATCCACGGCTGCATCGATGAGGTAGCGCTTGAAGCGGATTTTATCAAAATAGCAGGCGTCTCCTGGCAAAACCTCGGCTTTATCGAAACTTTAAACAAAATTTGAGCGGGAGCGTTATAAGCAAAACCATCGACGAAGTCCTTTATATTTAAGCCTATAAGCTTCTCGCGACTAGTATTAACCATCCTTGCAAATGTCGCATTTGACCCCAAAATCTCCCCTTTGTTATTGACATAAAATATACCAAGTGGAAAGTTGTCCAGGAAATCCTCGAGCTGCGCGCAATGAGAAGCGGCCTTTGTCTCCAATTTGAATTGATGTGAAATGTCACTCAAGGTAACAACCGTCACTCCATCGCCAATAAGCGTATCCTCTTTTTGCAAGATGTCTGAAATTGCAAGCCACCGCTTGAACTGCCCATGCAATCCCGAACCTGCCCCTTCAATAATGGCGGAACAGGGCTTTGTGGCATTTAGTGCATCGCAAAATTTTTTCAAATCGCACGATGCCTTCATACGTTCCATCAAGCTGTGGCAAAATTCCTCCTTGTCGGCATAAAGCTGAGGGTGTGTTGTGTATATTACCTCTTCATTCTCATTGAATGCCGTAATCTCGTGATTTCTCGCCAGAACCTTTGAGACAGTACGCGCCGTATCGAGGAAATACTCTGCATTCTTCAGTTTTCTACGAGTCCTTGAGTATAAGCCAGCAAAGAGTGTAGCGAGGAGCGCGAGTGCGAGCAAGACAAAGACTTGATTGTCCGTCAGTAGCTTTTCAAACGAGCCAGCGATTTTGTCAAAAAACTCAAGCAAGTCTCAACGAAACAAACCACCAGCCGCCCGAATTCAGTATAACAAAAAAGCTAACAAGGGAAGACACGGTGGAAAAGCAAGGTTTCGGTTTTAGAGAGCAAACAGAAGAAATTTACATAGCGTGTACGATATAGAATACCACGTAGTATTCTGTGCAAAATATAGGTATAAGATGTTATGCGGTAATGCGGAAATATAAATCCTGATCACGCACGTATGCTGCTCTCGGCACCTCTGCATCTCTCAGTATCAAAAGCTGTACAATACATGAAGGGGAAAAGTGGAAGAAAATTGCAAAGAGAGTTCCAGGAATTAAGAAAACGGGGCTGGGAATAACATTTGTGAATGAGATGGGATTTCGCCGTAACATAATGGCAAATATGCTCAAAAGATATCCAAAAATGCGAGAGACACACCATAACATAGGCAGAATAACTTTAAGGTCTCTGAGTTTTAAGGGTTTACTCTTTTAATCCGCTTGCCAAGCGTGAACTAAAACTACCGGCATCCAGCCAGTGGGTTATCTATTGCAAGTTTCCCAAAAATTCAATTTACCCATTTGCGCTTTTCACTGCCGTGAGATGGGCTTTATGGGCTTTATGGGCTTTATAGGTTTTACTGGATATACGTCCCATGCGTTCCTTGTTTGACACAAAGTAGAGATAGTTGCTCTTACCGGGGGCATTGCCGCAAGTACGCTCTCTTCACCCGTACAACATATTGGCTTTGGCAGCAAGCCTGCATTGAAAAACATCCCTGACTTCCGATTTCGATACATAGCTGCGTAATAAAATTTCCCGGATCATGCTACAATGCCGGTGTAGATATTTAGTCATGTATGGCATGTGTTTTCTCCGGCTGGTATTCGTGAGGTTTTTGAATATCTGAAATCGCAGATTAAGGCGCTTGATATTTTCAAGGTTGTCGAAAATGACCTGTCGCGTATACACGAGCTCGCCGTGAAATTTGAAGAGTGCAAGAAAATTCTGGTGATCGGTACGGGCGGTTCTAGCCTAGGCGGAAAATGTCTGGTCAATTTTGAAGCGATGAATCGTGGTCGTGAGCCGAGGGTTATATTTGCAGAGGACACTGACGCTCGGCATTTTATAAACCTCGTCAATGATTGTAATCCATCGAATACCGGAATAATCGTCATATCGAAGTCTGGGCATACGACCGAGTCGTTGATGCTATTTTCGACGCTTTGTGAGCTGTGGCATGACTTTAATTTTCCCAATCGAGCACTCGCAATCACTGAACTTTCGGAAAATAATGACCTGCGGATTTTGGCACAGTCCCTAGGTATGGAAGTGGTTGAGCATAATCCTCAAATCGGTGGACGCTTCTCCGTGTTTTCGGTGGTTGGTCTTTTGCCAGCTCTTCTTGGTGGCGTTGATATAGAGGCGGTTGTACATGGTGCCCAGCGCGTTCTGCAGCGTGTGTTAACCGCGGATACGCCTGATGATTGCACGCTTTTTACGGATATCGTCTCTATTTCTCAGGTGTTCTGTAAAGGCACTATAAATCAGCATGTGTTGATGACATATTCAGATATGCTCGAAGATTACGGCAAGTGGTTTGTTCAGCTTGTTTCGGAAAGCTTGGGAAAATCGGAAGAGTTCAGCATCACACCAATTCGAGCACTTGGTACCATCGACCAACACTCTATGCTGCAACTTTTCCTCGGTGGATCTTTAAACAAGTTCTTTACCGTGGTTGTGCAAAAGGAGCAGCCCGACACTCCGCGGGTAAATCCTGCTGCGTCCGCGCGTGTCCTCGAACATCTGCGGGGGCGTACCATCGGTGAGCTTATGCTATGTCATCAACACGCGACCATTGAAGTGCTGAAAAAGAAAGCTCCCGTACGTGTGCTTGAATTCGACACGTTCAATGCTGAGACATTGGGATTTCTTATGATGCTCTCTTTTGTGGAAGTAATAACCATAGCGAAATTTGCTGGCGTAAATCCATTTGATCAACCCGCCGTGGAAGAAGCAAAACGCCTGGTACTTCAGTATCTAGATAAGTTACGATAGGACTCGTTATCAAGAAGATACTCTGTAAGGTGTAATAAAGGCGATTGAGAAATAACTGGAAAGTGTATTCTTGGAGTGTTACTTCGGTGTTTGTTTAGGGTGATTTGGTAATGTTTTACACCGCCCTCAGATAATTCATAACTTTTATTTCTAGAGCATAAGATGACTGACCCATCACCTTTGGGCGAACTTTTCAGTATGATGTGATGATTGAAATATAGATGAGGTTTATACCACGTGTACAATGTAATGTTTTGTGTAAAATGTAGATGTTGTATAGATATACAATAGATAACCTACCGGCTGGAATGCGATAATTCTAGCTCCCGCTTGTAACGCGGATTAGAAGAGTAACCTATTAAAACTCAGAAATTCTAAAATTATCGTACCAATGATGTACCTCTTGCTTCTCTATATACTTTTTGGTACCTTTTTTGCACTTATCTGTCCGGATGTCGCGACAAAATATCATTTCGTCCACAGATGTTGTCCCCAGTGCCGTTTTCTTAATTCCTGAAACTCACCTTGCAGTTTCCTGCTACGTTTCCCTTTTATATATTGCACGATGTTAGATACTGAAAGGTGCAAAGGTACTAAGACCATCATATGTTGAGACAGAGAATTACACTTCCGCTTGTTATTTCTATATAGTTGGCAGAGCATACTCTCCCTTATCACTTCTATACACCTTTCCGCAATATTACCGTATAGCCCCCTACTCCTATATTTCGTACAGAATACTATGTGGCACTCTATATCGCATACACTATGTGAACTTCTTCTGTATATCATCCCCCGCATAACGCTAAAGCGTTCGCCTAAAGGCGAGGGTTTTTACCCAGCCCACGTTTTGGAAATAAATTGAAAAATAATTTCAAACAAAATCCGAAAGGCGCTTGCTCAGTTTATCCACAAAACAAGCGCGTCAAGAGGTGCTATAGCACGCATACCCTTGCAAGCTCTTCCTATCTCTCCTTTTTAACGACAACTGCCGATAGAAGAAGTCTCTACATCTGCTCGTATATCAGGAACTTTGCGTTCGGATTTTGAGAAAATGGTCTCGGAGAACTAACCTCCACATCATCTATAGTCAGCCACTTGCCGTTATCGAGCCGCCCTTCCATGCTCCAGTGACCGCCAGGGTTTATTCCCGCGGAAACGAGCTTGTATGTTTTTATGCCGTCTTTATCTCGAAACAACAGCTCTTCGGGGTATGAGCTCACCTTCTTCTTTTTAGTTACGGCGATATCCAAAAGCAAACACCTAGGAAGGCGCTCTATACTTCTGTGTTTAAGAAATTTCTTTTCATTGCAAGAAGGACAAGGACGATCAAAGCTACCACTTTCGCATTTAAAAGCAGATTGCAGATGAGCTTGGAGGCTGTCTCCGTCATTTCCAGCGGAGACATAGAAGACATTTGAATTTGTAGTATCCAAGTTTTTTATCATAGGAATAAGATGTTTATTAGCAGTACAGAGTGGAATTGATTTGCCATATATACAAACGACATTCAAAATTTCATCTGCTTTTTTCGAGTTTTTTTCATACCTAACAAAACTCGACAAACATCCCAGAGCATCCCCAGCATCGTGTGGACGTCTATCAAATAAATAATAGAGATAAGTTTTCTTAATGGCAGACAGAAATGAGTTCATGTATTCGGTCAATGTTTTGTCATCAGTTCCTCCTCCTTCCTCGATAAGCTGGAAAAGACGCAGCAGCTGATAGCTCATAGATGAATCTTTGGTTTGAGTGAGCTTATCTTTCGGAACATCTTGCAAATCCGCTTCGACAATTTTGCTGAGGGCACGTCTAAACGTCGGAGAGAAATGCAAAGTCTGCAGCGCAGTGTTGAACCAGCAGGTATTGCCGAGGTTAGCGAGCCCATGCACCTGATTTTGACGTAAGCAATTCGCCTCAAACTCCGTCTTTCCCTTGTACTGAAAAATCCTGTGAGTGGCAGCTTCGCTAAGCTCGGAAATATATTTTGGCAAATTATATGTACAAATCACCTGTGGATCGCGATCAAATGAAGCCCGCATATCACGATCAAGGTTTACAAAATCCCAGTTTTCCAGAGCATATCCAAGGAAATGTCCGTGATTGATATGCGCAGTCGCGTATTTTGTGGCAGTGTCGTGGTTGCCGGAAATATAAGCTTCGAAGGAAAACTCACCAATTTTCGATAACTCATCAAACCAGCCAGAACAATTTGGGGCGAGGTAGTTGGAAAGGTCGGGGAGTTTTGCGGCGTTTATCTCCTCTGGCACCGGCATTTTGCTATTTTTGATATCGCACATACTGGAGATGAAGTTATACAAATTCAGCCTGTTGGCGTATATTTTTACGTCGGATACAGCTCGAGCAATTTGTCCTGTATAGTCCGCATTGTATTTTTTAAACAACTGTTCCTGCAGCGTTTTGCCGACGTTTTCAACCCCGGCATCGTCGATAAGGTATGCCGGTTTTCCAGAAGCTATGTCGAAATTCATCAGGTATGTCCCTGCGACAAAATTCAGGAACACCGTCGAATTCCAGTTTGCTCCGG
>JAFUUW010000085.1 GCA_017471265.1 Alphaproteobacteria bacterium | reverse complement strand
TGGCTCAAAGAGAAGCTGGAGGCATTACCCAGCACGTTGCGGCGTACCAGGTTGAGACGAGAAGTGGAAAGAGAATTACGTTTATTGATACCCCGGGACACGCTGCTTTTTCGAATATAAGGGCGAGAGGTGCTGTTATAACAGACATAATTGTCCTGGTCGTTGCTGCTGATGATGGCATAAAAGAGCAGACCATCGAGGTTATCAATCAGGCAAAATCTCAGAAAGTACCGTTGGTTGTCGCTATAAACAAGATCGACAAACCAAACATCAATATCGAGAAGGTTAAGTCTGAGCTCATGACACACGAGGTAGTCTTGGAAAGCTTTGGTGGCGATACCCTAAGTGCGGAAATCTCCGCAAAGCAGGGGACAAACATTGATGGGTTGCTTGAAGCAATACTACTTCAAGCTGAGGTACTTGAACTGAAGGCTAATGAAAAAAGAGCTCCGGTTGGTACTGTTCTGGAGTCTCGAGTGGACAAGGGAAAGGGTGTTGTGGCATCAGTCATAGTTCAACACGGTACCTTGAAGAAGGGGGATGTTTTCGTTGCCGGAGGTGCTTTTGGTAAGGTTAGGTCTATGTATGATGACAAAGGCGGGCGTTTGACCGCTGCTTCTCCTGCTATGCCTATTGAACTTGTCGGGTTTGATACGGCTCCTGAGCCTGGAGATGTTCTTGCTGTTGTTGAAAGTGAGCAAAAGGCGCGTGAGATTGCAGAGTACAGAAAAATATCTTCACGAGCAAAAGCTGTGAAGTCAGCCAATAAGTCGTTTGACCAAATGCTTGGAGATGATGGATCATCCGTCAAGATATTGAACATCATCGTGAAGACTGACGTCTATGGTTCTCTCGAAGCTGTCGTTGCATCTTTGGAAGCCATACATCATCCCGAAATATCCGTTAACATCCTCGAAAAGGGCGTTGGCATCGTCAGTGAAAGTGATGTTGATTTTGCAAAAACAACGGATGCCGCAATTGTCGCATTTAACGTGAACGTATCTGCATCTGCCAAGGATGCTGCTAAGTTACACGGTATAAAAATCCTAAACCATAACATAATCTATCACCTGACCGAAGAGGTGAAGGCTATTATGGGATCGATGCTCTCTCCTATCGTCGAAGAAAATTATATTGGGACAGCAGATGTCAGAAAGATATTCGTTATAAGTCGCTTGGGGACCATTGCCGGGTGCTATGTTTCTGACGGTATCATTAAACGCAATGACACGAAGATAAAAGTTATGCGTGGTGGTAAATGTCTTTTCGAAGGAAAAATCCGCTCTATGAAACACGAGAAGGACGAGATAAAGGAATCTCGTCAGTCTCACGAGTGCGGTATACTGGCCGAGGGGTATAACGATTTTCTGGAGGGCGATCAGATAGAGTGTTACGAAATAGTCTTCAAATCGCGCTCTGTGGACTGAGCGTCCTTCTGTTCGTTTCGGGGTGCACGTCCACTCGTCCCCTATTGACAGGGGATAACGTTGGCGTGCGAGCTATTCTGCCCAACTTGAAGATAAAGGCTGACCAGTACGTCGAATATATCGTTCGACGTCGCATCGAAAAAGAGCTGCCGCTTTATGTCAAGGATATCAGGGACTATAACATCAACATTACGATCTCTGAACATTACTCCGATAGCGTGTTCACTGAGCGACAAGTTACCAAAGAACAAGTACGAATGGCTGCAAGAGTCGAGATTTTTGACAAGGACTACGATGAGGTTGCGTCAAGATTGCTGGACTCCTTCTCAACCTATGAAGTCTGCGACGATATGCCATTCTCCGTCGCCGCATCAAGAAAACAAGCCCGCCGGTCTGTGATGGAAAACCTAGCACAGTCAATAACCCTTGCTATTACCTCAAGTGTTGGCTGCGGGAGTAAATAGGAATTTTTAGTTGTTATGATCAAATACTGCATAAAAGTAAATATGTGTTAATTTTTTTGGATAGGTGAGTATTTAAAAATTGACACGATGTGGGATCTTGCAGTCCCGACATATGGAAGAAGTACATTACGTATCAAGTCCATAGGTTACCCGCAATGTTATAATGCGCACGATACCTCTGTGAATTTTTGCTTTTGTGGATTTTGGGCAGTCGAGATTGGACAGGTACATACGTCAGATTTACGGGCGGCAAATTCCACAATCCATAATAGAGAAGGCTCTCCGTAACAAGGATATTTTGTTGAACGGGGCGAAGACGAAATCCTCTGCTAGGGTGTCAAGCTCCGACGAAGTTTTTGTACATCCTGCAATACAGCGGCTGTTTGCTCGCATCGCTCTGCAGGGAAAGGATGTACCATCGCCGGATTATTCCAGGTATGCCGAGCAGTTCAAGGGAATGATAATATACGAGGACGCGGACTTGCTTATCATAAACAAGCCAGCGGGTTTAGCCGTTCAACTTGGCTCAAAGATGAAGTTGGCTCTCGATGTTATGGCGAAAGCATACAATCCGCAGGCTCGACTAGTCCACAGGATAGACAAGGAAACGAGCGGTATAACGGTTTTCGCGAAGAATGTTGAGACTGCGCGGTATATGCTGCATCTCTTTCAGAGCAAACAGGTGCGCAAAAAGTATTACGCGATAGTTTCGGGGCGACTTGATATGCTCGAAGGGAAAATATCGAAACCTCTGACGCGGAACAAAAGCGAGGTCGTCGTCGATTTCCAGAATGGCAAGAATGCGATTACCGAGTTTCGCGTGCTCAAAAATCTGAAGATGGCACGTAGTCTCGTCGAGGCGCGTCCACTTACGGGGCGTACCCATCAGATAAGAGTTCATATGGCGTCGATAGGGTATCCAATTGTAGGGGATGAAAAGTACGGTAATCGCGATGGGAAGAAAAACGATCATCTACTGCTACACGCTTACGAAGTCTCATTTAAGACGCCGCAAGGTAAAACACTGACAAAGCGTGCTCCACTGCCTAAGTATTTCGTATAAATTCTGCCGCTTGTAGGGCTTTCAAAAAAAGCGTACAATGACAGGAGCTTGTGGTGGTTGCTGGTGTTGGATTGGAAGAGTTGACGTTTGAGCAAGCGGTAGCTGAGCTTGAAGAAATAATAAAGAAGCTCGAGGAAGGAAAAATTCCTCTTGATGAGGCTGTGGGTGCTTTCGAACGTGGTACGATGTTGAAGAAGATATGCGAGGACAAACTCAAGAACGCTCAACTGAAAATTGAAATGCTATCTGATAAGGGGGAGTAGTTTCTATTCAATCCAATTTACTTCTGGAGTTACGGTAGATCGTAGTCGAATTCCGAACCCTCTGTTCAGGACTACCGCAAATCAGCATTATACGTCGTATTGATTTGAAAATGAGAGAGAACGCTCTTGTTCACCTTCTGAGTTGGTGCGATCAAACAGTGGAAAAATCTGCCAAATGCAACTTTTGGGAAAACGGGTGTTTTTCGTATGAATGGAGGGGAAGCTTCGTAACGATCGAGAGAAAGTCCGCGTTCTGCTGTGTGTTAGAATTTCCACGTTGTTGTGTTTTTTTGGATCCCCATAATGTCGGATAACGTATACAATTTCCGGGCAGCTGAGAAGAAATGGACGAAATTTTTTCAAACTTATCATATTTCCAACGATGATCTGTTGGCGAACAAAGATAGGGTATATTACGTCCTCGAAATGCTTCCATACCCGTCCGGAAAATTGCATATGGGACATGTCCGCAATTACACAATAGGCGACGTTGTCGCTCGCTATAAGAAAATGCAGGGATTTTCTGTCGTTCACCCGATGGGGTGGGATGCTTTTGGTATGCCGGCGGAAAACGCCGCAATGAAGGAAGGCGGGCATCCGAAGACTTGGACGGAGAACAATATCCAAAGTATGAAAGAGCAGCTAGCGCCTCTAGGATTTATGTACGACTGGGCTCGTGAGGTTAGTACATGCTCTGAGGAGTATTACACCAAGGAACAGCGGATTTTCCTTGACCTCTATAAAAAAGGGCTTGTGTATCGCAAGAAGTCGTACGTTAACTGGGATCCGGTTGAGCAGACGGTGCTTGCCAATGAGCAAGTGATAAACGGCAAGGGCTGGCGCTCAGGTGCGGATGTCGAAAAAAAGATGCTGGAGCAGTGGTCTATTAAAATAACCGACTACGCCGACGAATTGCTCGATGGGTTGAAGGATCTTGAAGGCGGATGGCCTGAAAAAGTTTTGAAAATGCAAGAAAACTGGATAGGTAAATCCAGTGGTGCCATAGTGTATTTCGAGCGTATGGACTGCGGTGAAAAAATTCCTGTCTTCACAACACGTCCGGATACCCTCTTTGGGGCATCATTTCTTGCTATATCTCCTGACCACGATGTTGCTCTGAGATTAGCTTCTGAGAACGCTGACATAGCCGCGTTCATTGCTGAGTGCAAAAAAACTGCTACGACGGAAGAGGCTCTGGAAAAAGCGGAGAAAAAAGGTTACTTCACTGGTATCTATGTAAAGCATCCTGTTGTTCCCGATGCAAAGTTGCCTGTCTACATAGCAAACTTTGTCTTGATAGACTATGGCACAGGGGCTGTTTTTGCTTGCCCTGCGCATGACGACCGTGATTTTGATTTTGCAAAAAAGTACGACTTGCCGGTAACGCCGGTTATCGAAACGTCTGAACCTCTTCCATACACGGGGGATGGTGTACATATCAATTCGGAGTTCCTGAATGGAATGAATACCACCCAAGCAAAGGCGGCTATGATAAAGCGCCTGGTTGAAATGGGCATAGGTGAAGAGAAGACGACATACCGGTTACGCGACTGGCTGATCTCTCGGCAGCGCTATTGGGGGTGCCCAATACCTTTTGTACACTGCGAAAGCTGCGGTATCGTACCTGCTGAGTTGCCCGTCCTGCTTCCTGAAGATGTAACTTTCGATGGTCGCGGCAATCCCCTGGAAAAGCATCCAACCTGGAAATATACAAAGTGTCCGGTCTGTGGAAAGGACGCTTTGCGCGATACGGATACCTTGGACACGTTCTTCGAGAGCTCGTGGTATTTCCTGCGGTATCTCGATGTGCACTATAGCGAACCTATCAACAAGGAGATGTCAGATATCACTATGCCAGTGGATATCTGTATAGGGGGTGTTGAACACGCGGTTCTGCATTTGCTATATGCCCGCTTCTTTACGCTGGCTCTGCGCGATATGGGGTACGTGAGCTGCAAGATGCCGTTCAAACGTCTTTTGACACAGGGGATGGTTTGCCACAAGCTGTATAAAAACTCCGCCGGTGAGTGGATGTACCCAGACGAGGTTCGGAAAACCGAGGATGGTCGCCTAGTTGACGCTGAGGGCAGGGAAGTGCAGGAACTGCCAGCTGAAAAAATGAGTAAATCAAAGAAGAATACGGTGAGCCCGCAGAAGATTATCGATTCTCACGGGGCGGATGCCGTCCGTCTTTTCATTGTATCGGATACTCCGCCGGAAAAAGATTTGGATTGGAATACTGATGCTCTTGACGGAGCTTGGCGCTTCTTGAACAGGGTCTGGAAGGTCTTCAATAAGATACGTGCCCGTGAAGAGCAAAATGCCACAGGCGACGATACGCTGACGAAATCAACGCATAGGTATATGAAACGAATATCGGAAAATTTTGAGACGGTTTCACTGAACAAGGCAGTTGCTTTAGCTCGCGAGTTATTCAATGAAATTGAGGCACGCCTTGAGAGCGAGAGTGCGTCGTCGCTCAGCTTTGCCTTCGAGGCTTTCGTCAAAGCTATGTCGCCATTTACGCCGTTTATATGCCACGAGATATGGGATATCTGGAAGAAAAGTACCCCTCTGCAGAACGAGCCTTGGTTTGATATAGATGAAACCCTGGCTGCTGTCGATACCGTTACCATAGCCGTGCAGGTTAATGGCAAACTCAAGGGGACATTCGATGTTGAAAGGGATGCTGACGACGCAACGTTGAGGGAGCGTGCACTGGCTATCCTGCCTGGCGATACCGCCGGTTCCGCAAAGAAAATTATCGTCGTGAAAAACCGAATAGTAAACGTGGTGGTGTGATTTCGTTTGAAGGGGGGGGGATGCGCTCCCTATGCTCTGCTGACAGAAAAAATAGACGTGTATTGGTCTAGCCGCTCAAGAGATTCTCCTTCAGGGGGTGATGTTGTATGTAGCCCATCTCCGCAAAGCGAGTCTACAAGAAATTGCTGTGGGGGACGCATGCTTACTGGGTTTCCTCATAATTTCATCGCATTTCCAAAAACTACGGTTTTATAATCTACAAGCATAATTCAGTACGATTATCTCCCTATCAAATGCCGATATTTCATAAGCTATTCTGCTAGGCCAGGGGCAAATAGAAATATACAGAAATCGGAAGTGCCTGAGAGTGTGTTGATATCTGGAGGATGTTAGTCAGCTATCTTGTTTTGATTTGTAGATTTCGGAATTTTTACTAGGGTATCCCCTGTTGCCTCCAGGGAATGGACGTTAACTCGGAGTTCACACTTTGCGTCGTGCTGCAACATTTCGGGCAGGAGGTGGAGGGGAAAGGTTTTATAAATTATTGTTTTTTCCAAAAGGGACAGCTGGAAAAACCTGATTTGCCGAGCTGCAGTCAAGCCTGTAGGGCGGAGCCCGGAAAGCAAGCCGGCAGGCGCAGCGTGGCTTGACGGCTTAGCGAAAAGGCAAATCAGTACAATGCGTCCCGCCTTTTTGGAAAAAATAATTGCTCTACTACTTCTCCTTAAATCAGCATAATGAAACAAGGATTGCAAACTGACTTAAAAACAGGTTTTGATAGTTAATAATTCAGTATTTGCCTCATCAAATGTTTCGTTTCAATGGAAAAAATCATTAAATGTTCTTTGATAATTTTAAGCTAAGTATTTTTAATTTTTCGTTAAATGTTTTGTCGCTCCTTTAAAAAAAGAAACCAGTTTAAAAAACTTTTTGAAATTATGCTTTAACCACAACACTTCATTTTTTCGGCAGATATCCCTTTGCTACTTCTTCACGTTCTCCGTTAGCCCAAAAGCGGGCAATGGCCCAATCGTCATAACAATTTAATTATCCCAGACATTGTCTGTATGAGATATTGCAAACCCATGGTTCCCGTTGTCTTGGCAATAGCGCCTCTATCTTCTCCCATAATGTGGCGCCGACGTCGTGCCTGTTTTGTGATTTTTTTATTTATAATCCATATTGTATTTTATTGTGTTTTTCTACTTTGAAATATCTTGTGTAGACATTGTCTAGATTCCCCCGGACGTTTCGTTGCGTACCTGGAGGTTTGGAAGCAAAGTTTGTTTCGATGTGCCCGAGGCAAATTGACTAAGATGGGGCGATTTGCGGTTGAACGACAAAACAAAAAAGCAACGGTACGACCTGTTGTGAAGCGCTCTTACCGCTTAGCCGCGCTGGGGATCTAAGCTGCAGGAAGGCAGACATAACCCATATGGGGGAGTAAAATCATTCTATACGGCGTTGTGCTGGCATCAAAGCTCAAATCTTCGCGTACTGCTTGAACAAGAAACCTGTGCACCGATAATACAAACACACCTCGTCTCGAATTTATTTCCAGAACGTAGGATGGATAAAAACCCTCACCTTTAGACGCATACTTTAGTATGATGTGAAGTATGATATACAGAAGAAGTTTACACAGTACATACGATATAGAATATAACGTGGTATTTTGTGTAAAATATAGATGTAGGGTGATATGCAGTAGTATTGCTGAATATAAAAGGGAAAAGTAGCAGGAAACTGCAGGATGAGTCTAAGGAATTAAACAAACGGTACTGAGAAAAACACCTGTAGGCAAGGGAATATTTTGTCGTAACGTCCGGACGGATAAGTTCAAAGGCTGTACAAAAATATATATGGGAACAAGAGGCACATCATCGGCACAACAATTTTAAGGTCTCTGAGTTTTAAGAGTTTACTCCTTTAATCTGCTTTCCAGGCGTGAACTAGAACAATCGGCTTCCAACCGGTAGGTTATCTATTTTAGTTCCCGACCATTTCTCCGGTTGCTGTAATAGTTGCATCACCGGAAATGCAGATTGCATCAGCCTCAATTTTTGCGTGCAAAGTTTCTCCGCTGCAGCCCGAAGCTACAAGGTCTTTCTTATCTACGCATTCGCTCCAATACAAAGCTAATTTTGCGCACGATATCGGCGTTGCGATACCGTGAAATATCCCCAATTTTGGAGCAAATAGCTTTAGGCAGAAATCGTAATCGAGATCGGTTTCAAAATGCGTATCAGCTGTTAGTACAACCGAGCTGTATTCCATAGCCGCCAACATACCTAGATCTGGCTGCAAATTTGACAATCGAGTTGGAGAGCGAATTTCAGTTATCAACTCCCCCTTACATTCCGCCAGAGAAACGACCAACTCCCCGGCAAGCGCGGCATCCAAATTCAGTGGCATAGGCACTTTTTCGAATTCCATCGCAGAGAATTGAATTTGAATTTCTCCGCTATCCCAAATATCTACGGCAAATGCATCGGTTCCGAGAATGATATGGAAGTGAGTTGCCCCAAGTTCATAATTTATAGCTTTCGCTGCAGCAAATAATCCATTGCCGAAAAACAGTCCTTTTGCCTCGGGAGTGAATGCCATAGCCTCGAAACTGCCATCCGATTGCTTTCTCACAAACACCGTCTCGGGTACTTTCACTTCAGCAGCGATCCGTTGCATAAGGTCTTCATCAGCAAAGTCATCAACGAAAAAGACAGATGCCGGTGTTCCAGACAAACGCACCTTGCTAAACGTGTCAACGATGAAAAACTTCATTAACCTACCTCGCTGCTTGCAAAAGCCCCACAATCTCCCCAAATTTTTCCAGAAAAAGCTACCCTTTGCAAGGTTTGGCGGAGACACATATTCTTACAGCGACATACTTACCATAGCTTTCTTTGCTGAGTTGTTCTGACGATGAGGCACATTGCCTGAACAAAAGCGACATGTCTCCGAATTTGCTGAGAGTATTCGGTGGTGTTAAAATCGCGCTAGCGTCGCTGTCGGCTTTGGTTCCTATGGAATTATTTCTTCTGTGCATTCTCGGATACTTGATTGGTTCCATACCAACTGGCTACCTGTTGATGAAGTATGCCGCTGGCAAGGATATACGTGAATTAGGCTCGCATAGCACCGGAGCAACCAATGTTTTGCGCAGTGGTAACAAGACGCTTGCCTTGCTCACGTTATTAGGGGATGCCTTAAAAGGGATTTTCTTCACATTAACGTTGAAACTTTTTTGCGATGATCCATTCTGGCTTGTTGCTGTTTTTTGCTGCACAATTGGGCACGCATACCCAATTTGGCTTGCATTCAAGGGCGGTAAAGGGGTTGCGACATCGGCTGGCATATTCCTTGTGATCGCACCCGCGTACGCCGCGTTGTCCATACTTGTTTGGGCGGTTTTGGCAAAATTCCTAAAGATATCTTCCGTAGCTTCTCTTGCACTTTCGATTTCGTTCGCTGCTCTCTGCACGTACGGTTTCATATTTGGACAAACTAATCTGAATGTATTTTTGTTCTCTCTCGCAAGCTTGGTGTTTTTGATTTTCACCCATTGTGAAAACATACGAAGGATAATGCATCAAGATGAGCAGAAAGTTGGGTAACAGATAAATTCCGGGTAATCTAAATTAACTAAGAGGGCATAGAGGCTCGACCCCAAAAGCTGATAGGCGTTCGTTTTGCTTGTCCATTGCCTCCTATTGTTCCGATATGTTAAAATGGGTGGAGCTGTTGGTGTAGTGGTTTTTGAGATGGCGGTACCTAAGAAAAAGACGTCGAAGTCCAGGCGCAATATGCGTCGGGCGCATGATTTTGATAGCGCGGTTAACTCGGTTGTCTGTAGCAACTGTGGCAAGGCTGTTATTCCTCACAATATTTGCCGTTTTTGCAATACGTATGCTGGGCGCAACACGAAGGTTGCCAGCATTTCTGAGTAGGTCGTTCTCCTTGACGTTTGTAATGCCTATATAGGTTCGCTATGACGCGAATTGCTTTGGATATGATGGGGGGGGATCTTGGTCTCTCTGCGAGCGTGGCTGGGTTGTGCCGTTGCTTTTCGTCAGGGACGTGTTCGGATGTTGGCTTTGATCTCTTTGGAAATGGGCGTCTTATCGAAGGTGAGATATCGAGGTTCCCGGAGATAAAAAGCATTCCGTGTGAAATTCACGACACGGGCAATAACGTTGTAAGTGGCGGTGAAAAGCCGTCGAAGGTGTTGAAGCATCGCGGCACGAGTATGTTTGAGGCAATCTCCTGGGTGGCAGATGGCAGGGCTGATGCTGTCGTTTCTTCTGGAAATACCGGGGCATATATGGCATTGTCAAAGATTTTGATCGGTACCATAGAGGGAATTGATCGCCCGGCTATTGTCAGTATTTTGCCAAATCTGAGCGGCAGTACCGTTATGTTAGACCTCGGGGCAAATACCGATTGTTCCTCTGAAAAACTAGTTCAGTTTGCTGTTATGGGGAAGGCGGTGTCCAAGGTTTTGCAAAGATTGGATAACCCACGTATAGGCTTGCTTAACATAGGTACGGAACGTTCGAAGGGGACGGACATCCTTGAGAAGGCATATGATTTTCTGGATAAATCCAAAAATTTGAATTTCGTCGGCTTTGTTGAGGGAACGGATATAACCAAGGGAACCGCTGACGTTATCGTAACTGATGGGTTCTCGGGAAACATATCCCAGAAGACTATGGAGGGTACGATAAAGTATATCGTTCATACGCTGAAGGCTGGGTTCTCCTCGAGCTTACTGAACAAAATTGGATATCTGTTTTGCAAAGGTGCTTTCAAATCGTTGAAAAGTGCTATCGATCCAAGAAATCATAATGGCGCTCCTTTGGTTGGCTTGAAAAAAATATCCATAAAAAGCCACGGTAACTCTGATGATGTTGGATTTGCACACGCTGTATCCGTGGCGGTTCAGTTGGCTCGGTCAAACTTCATAAAGAATATCGAAGAGATGATCGCTGAGATTGAAAAGGAGATGTCGTGTGAAGGCTAAGATAATTGGCATTTCGTCGTATCTCCCATCAAGGGTTGTTACGAACGATGAACTATCGAAGACGTTGGATACGTCGCACGAGTGGATATATTCTCGTACAGGTATTGCAAGCCGACACGTGTCTGCCTACGACGAATTGACATCGACACTAGCTATCGAGGCTGCGAAGCAAGTCCTCGAGCAGTCGGAGGTACGACCTGGGGAGATTGATGCGATAATTGTCTCGACGACCACTGGGGATACACGTTTTCCATCGTGTGCTTGTAAAGTTCAGGGAGCTATTGGAGCGAGCAAAGCGTTTGCTTTTGATGTAAATGCTGCATGTGCTGGTTTTATATATGCTCTCGCTGTTGCCGACAGTATGATGAAGTCGATGAAGTTGAAGAACGTGCTGTTGATTGCTTCTGAAACGCTGACGAAGTTTGTTGATTGGACTGATAGATCTACCTGCGTGTTGTTTGGAGATGGCGCTGGGGCGCTTGTTCTGCAAAGTTCTGATGACGAGACCTCCGGCATAATCGCTACTAAGTTGTATTCGAATGGAGATGAAGAAAAGTACAACTCGATACTCTCTCACAACGGGGCTCAGAACGATTATCGAGGATATATAACGATGGCTGGTCGCTCTGTTTTCAAATATGCAATCGAGTATATGGCGATGTCTATGCACGATATCCTAAACGAAAACAATATGACTATGAATGATATCGATTGGGTTATTCCTCATCAAGCTAATAGGCGTATCCTGGAGTCGCTCTGCAAGATGAAGGAATTTCCACTCGAGAAATTTGTGATAACGACGGAAAATCATGCGAATACGTCCTCCGCTTCAATACCGCTGGCGATGAGGGACGCTATGTATAGAGGTATTGTGAAGAAGGGAGACACGCTGCTTTTCTCTGCTTTGGGAGCAGGGCTCGTTTGGGGCTCTGCTATAATCAGATTGTAATTTCGATAAAAGAGGTTCTGATGCAATACGATAAGAATAATGTATTCTATAAAATCATCACTAAAGAAATAAATACTAACGTGGTTCTCGAAGGAGAGCATTTTATTGCGTTCCACGATATAACTCCTCGGGCTCCGGTTCATGTATTGGTTATCCCAAAGGGGCTATATGTGAATTATGCTGATTTCCTGGAGCTTGCGAGTGATGAAGAGATATTGGATTTCAATCGTGGTATTTCACAGATTATCAAGATGCTGAAGCTTGAACGTCATGGGTTCAAAATTCTGTCTAATGCCGGAAAATTTACAACCCCTAGTATGCCAGAACCGCAGAGTGTTATGCATATGCACGTGCATATCCTCGGAAAATCGGAGGAGGAATAGATTATATGACACAGCTGAAGGACACCGTCTTTCTTCCTAAGACGGATTTTCCTATGCGTGGGGATCTTGCGAAGAAAGAGCCCCTTATCGTTGAGAAGTGGAAAAGATCAGGTTTGTTCGAAAAGTTGCGTGAAGCCTCGAAAGAACGTGAGAAATTTATAGTTCACTTCGGCCCTCCATATGCAAATGGGGCAATACACATCGGGCATGCTCTCGTAGGTGTGCTGAAGGATGCGGTCGCGAAAGCGTATCAAATGCTGGGCTATAACTCTCCTCTTGTCATAGGCTGGGATTGCCATGGATTACCTATTGAATGGAAGATTGAGGAGGCATACCTCAAGGAAGGGAAAAAGCGTGAAGATGTGCCCGTTGCCGAATTTATGACGAGATGTCGTGGATTCGCGGCGAAGTGGCTTGAAGTGCAAAAAGAAGGTTTTCGCAAGCTCGGAATAATCGCCGATTTTGATAACCCATATTGCACTATGGACAGACAGTCTGAGGCGATTATCTGTGAAAAATTTTTCGATATCTTGAAAAAGGGGCTGGTCTATCGCGGGAAGAAACCGGTTATGTGGTCGGTTGTCGAGAAGACTGCCCTTGCCGAGGCTGAACTGGAATATTACGACAAAGTCAGCGATGCCATATACGTGAAATTTCCGGTTATCAAAACAAATACGCCTCAACTTGATGGATGCTTCGCTGTTATTTGGACAACTACACCATGGACTATTCCGGGGAACAAAGCTATAGCATATTCACCTGAGCTCGAATACGTCATTCTGTCTGCTCGCGGCGAACGGTATATAATCGCCAAAGCCCTCGTCGAAGCGTTTACGAAGGATGCGCGTATAGATGAGTATGAGGTC
>JAFUUW010000084.1 GCA_017471265.1 Alphaproteobacteria bacterium | reverse complement strand
TTTTATAATTCCAGTGCGCCGCCATACCATACTCATCGACTATGTGCATTTCTTTTGTTCGCACCTGTATTTCGACACGCTTTCCAAGTGAACAAATTATGCATGTGTGAAGTGATTTGTAACCGTTGCTCTTTGGTGTACTTATATAATCCCGAAAGCGCCCTGGGATGACGGGATATTTCTTATGTATAGCGCGTATCACCTGAAAACATTGAGCTTTTGTATCAACAAAAACGCGAAACGCGAGTATGTCCGAGAGCTGATCGAAAGTTATCCCTCGCACATTCATCTTTGTCCAGATTGAATATGGAGTTTTCAGCCTTCCTTTGACTTTGCAATCTATCCCATCGGACTTTATGGTGTTCGATAATTCTTCGGATATCGCAAATACCAAAGGTTCTTCCTGCTGGTATAGCTCTTTCAATCGAAATTTGATTGCATTGTAGTGAGCGGGGTACAACTCCTTGAACGCAATATCCTGCAATTCATCCTTTACCTCAGCAAGCCCTATTCTGTCCGCCAACTGCGCATATACCGACAAAGTCTCTCGTGCAATCAATTGACGCTTCGACCACCGCTTCTTGTACTGTAAGGTACGCATATTGTGAAGGCGATCGGCTAACTTCACAATCAAAGCACGTACGTCAGAGGCTGCAGACAGGATCAATTTTTTGAAATTTGCAGCCTGCTTTACTGCTATAGACATTCCTTCAAATTCGGATAATTTCGTTACGCCATCGACGATCCTTGTTACCCTTTCGCCAAAGATCGCCTTAAGCTCTTCAACTGTAGTCTCGGTATCCTCAAGAGTGTCGTGAAGTATTCCAGCTACGATAGTCTCTTGATCCATTCTGATGTGTATAAGAATCTGCGCAACTTCCAGTGGGTGAGTGAAATACGGCTCACCAGATTCACGCAACTGTGTTCCGTGCTTACCTAATGCAAAAACGTATGCCTTTTCAATAAAAGCCGCATCGACCTCGTCTGTGTATTCGCGTATGCTTGCTACGAGCTCTTGCGGTGTTTTCAAGACAATTCCTCATCCAACTAAAACCCCTTACTTACAGTCTATAACAGAGAGCTCTGAATTTTAGGAAAATTTTATGCAATGAGGCAGGAAGGCTGGGAAAAAATATCTTGGAATGTTGAATATCAAAGAATTAAGAATAAAAATGCTTTACAAGTATTTTTATTATAATTTATGAAATACTTTAAAAAAGATGCAAATGTTAAATTGATATTTTTTACATTATTGCTTAGTGTTTCTCACAACTTCGCTTCTAATTTTCCTTAACATTGCCCCTATTGCCTCAAATGTTCTGAAACTCCTTTCTCCTATCAACTCCCCGAACCAATGCATCTCATTCACGATAACAAACCATGTGATAGTACATCTGTGCCCTCCCGGAACTTCACAAATCGGGTGATATGGGGTAGAATTGACCCGTTGGAGTTGCGCTGCTAGTTGCTTTATGGCGAAGGATTATTATTCCATATTGGGTGTTGCAAGGGGTGCTTCGCAAGACGAGATAAAGAAGGCATACAGGAAGTTAGCTGTTCAGTATCATCCCGACAAAAATCCTGGCAACAAGCAAGCTGAAGAAAAATTTAAGGAAATCAACGAAGCCTACGACGTTTTGAAGGACGACCAGAAACGTGCTGCATATGACCGTTATGGCAGCGATGCATTTCAAAATGGTGGCGGAGGCTTCTCCGATGGATTTGATTTTGGTGGCGGCTTCTCTGGTTTTTCCGACATATTCGAGGAAATGTTCGGTGGCAGTTTTGGGGGAAGTGGACGGACTAGAACGCGAGCCCAACCGGGCTCTGACATTCGGTACGATATCTCCATTTCGCTGGAGGATGCATACCACGGCAAAAAAAACAACGTGAAGTTCACCACTCTGGTGAAGTGTGCCGCTTGCGGTGGTACTGGCAGCGAGGGAAACAAAAAGCCCGCGCCGTGTCCAACTTGTGGTGGACGCGGGAGCGTCAGGCAAAACCAGGGATTTATCACTTTAGAGAGGACTTGTTCAACGTGCGGCGGCGCTGGTTCTGTGCTTTCCGATCCATGCAAAAAATGCTCGGGTAGTGGACGAGTTAAGGGCGAGAGAAATCTCGAGGTAAATATCCCAGCTGGGGTTGCTACCGGAAGCAAAATCAGGATACTCGGTGAAGGTGAAGCAGGTTTCAAAGGAGCTCCTGCCGGAAACCTATACGTGTTTGTCAACGTTGCCCCGCACAAGATCTTCGTCAGAAGTGAGAATGATCTCTATTGCAAGGTACCCATCTCGATGGTTCGGGCTGCGTTGGGATGCGATATAAAAGTACCTGACCTGGATGGTAATGATTGCGAGATAAAAATACCACACGGCACACAATCTGGCGCACAATTCCGCGTTAAAGGAAAGGGAATGCCGGGCATAAATTCATTTAGGCGCGGGGATATGATCGTCGAGGCGATTGTCGAAACACCTGTCTCGTTGTCGAAGAAACAGAAGGAGCTGCTAGAGCAGTTCGCGACGGAAGCTGACGAACAGACAAATTGCCCGAAGTCGTTCGAATTTTTCAAAAAATTAAAAGGATTGTTCGGCTCTTGACTAAGATTTTTTAAACGTTTTTGGATATAGACCTCTTGGTGTTTAGTTTGTGTTTTTGATTAGTTGTGAATTCGGCACCGTTGTTCAGGGAATTTTGCTGAGAGGAAACGACCTGGAATCTTTGCCTTCTGTTGCTGGCTTTTACCGTTAAAAAAGTAAAGATGATATGATCTGTGGAATAGAAACGAGAATGACGCAATCTGCGCCACCGTTTCCGTGTACTACACCAACACGGCTAACAGAGCATCACGTACCACTTTTACGCTCCCTCTTACGACACCACAGCACATCGCCATGTAGTAACCCTCACACCACCTCCCTACGCCGAACATCGCATTACACCGAGACACCTGGCAAAGTCAAGGCACACCTACCACCCTATGCCAAAAAACGCACGAAACAGACAACCCACCGGCTGGAAGTCGGTAGAGCTAAGCTGCGATTGGAAAGCGGATTAAAAGAGTAAAATCCTAAAATCCAGAGTAAAAGCTACTGCGCTTATGATGAGCCTCTTGCTCCTCTATATATTTTTGTACGTCCATTGCCCTATATGCCCGGGCATTACTACAAAATATCCCCTTGCCCATAAAGATTACGGTACCATTTCTCAATTCCTGGAATTCTTTGCTACTTCTTCCTTTTATATATTCTGAGAGGTGCGAAGGTAATGATATCAGCATATGTACGTGAAGGACTTGCACTACGTCTACATAGTTGGCAAGGCATACCCCTCCCATCACCTCTCTTCCATATTATTGTATAGCACCCTGTACCTATATTTCATATAGAACACTACGTGGTATTCCACACCGTATATACCATGCGAACTTCTTCTGCACAGCATACCTCGCATCATACTAAATCGTTCGTCTGAAGGTGAAGTTTTTTTACCCATCCCACGTTTTACGTTCTGGAAATAAAAAAAGGAGCTCTGTGCAGAGCTCCCTCGAATCAAGGGTTAGAGCTTATACCCCAGACTAAGTCTGACGTTATAGCTTTGAGCTTTCAGTTTTGCCAAAACAGGCGTCTTCGCCCCCGGCAATCTCATACCTTTGCGAAAATCGTAAGTTGCATCCAACTTAGCGAAAAAGCTGTCAGCAAAATCATACCGCACACCGAGCCCGATAACCGGCTGAACGCGTAGCCTACTTCTACCGCAAACGTTGCCACCATTGAAAGGCTTCTTCATATCTTTTGGACACTCCACCTTCCATGAAGCAACCTTGGCACCGAAAGCTCCACAAATCTCAAGATCCGGCATAACCATAAGACCAATTCTAGGCATCAAAGCAACATGCCAGTTGCTCCTCAACCTAGCACTCGTAGTACCAACTTTCTTGGATTTCTCATCCTTAGTCCTAGACTTGACGTTCATCTTTCCCATAGCGACACCACCGCTCAGATCAACACCAAGCTTCACGCGCCCTTTGAAACAGTGATCGTATCCAACGAACAACTCACCCAAGAAACGCACCTTCTTGCCTGTCGGCGACTTGTACTCGACCAGCTTTCCTGCCGTATGAGCATCCTCCGGCAGCTTACTATCTATAATCCCATGAGCCTTCGACATAGCAACACCGGCACCAGCACCGATGTAAAATCCTTGACTCCCACACGCGGATGCGGCAGATGCCAAAACGGCAGCAAGCAACCCCGCGCACAAAACTTTGTTCGCGTTCATGTATAGAACCCCGCGAAAACCTACACCTCAGTCGGAGGATAGCGCAAAACAGTTGACAAGTTGCAATCCCGAGCGCACAAAATAGTTGCCCCCAATCACATGTTGCTAAGCTGCAACATATATAGTATGAATGACGCAATAGGAAATGGCGCAGGTTCTTGGGATGTTTTACATCTTTCTCTAAGCAATATCCTAGCGCCTATTGCATCTTCAAATGGTTTTATCTGATATATAAAGTCGTTATCTATATTATGAACTTTCCAATAGATAACCCACCGACTGGCGACCGGTAGTTCTGGCTCACGCTTGGGAAGCGGATTAAAGGAGAAAATCTTAAAACTATTAGCTTATGATGCGCCGCTTGCTTCTCCATATATTTTTGTGCCCTCTTTGCACTTGTCTGTCTGGGCGTTGCGGCAAAAATCCCTTCGCCCACAGGTGTTGTCCCAAGTATCGTTTCCTTAATTCCTGAAACTCACCTCACAGTTTTCCGCTACTTTTCCTATGGTACAATCTTAGATGCTGATAGATACGGAGGTACTGAAGCCAGTATATTTACGTAAGAAGGACTTACATTTCCGCTTGTTATATCCACATAGTTAGCGGAACATACCTCTCTTATCACTTCTGTACACTTTTCGGAAATATTGCCGTACAGCACCCTGTACCTATACTTTGTACAGAACACTATATGGTATTCTATACCGTACACGCTATGTGAACTTCTTCTGTGTGCCATGCCTCACAGCATACTAACGTATTCGCCTAAAGGCGCATGCCCCCGCGTTTTGAAAATAAAATCAAATGAAAATTATATTTGTAAAATAGTTAATTTTACATGCAAAATTTTTATATAGTCTTAATAGTTTTTTCATAGGCGCCCACATAGACTGGAAGCCGGCAACCATGTTGACATACGTGGAAAACAGGGTGAAAGAGTAAATTTTTAGGGTTTAAAAACCATAAAGTTATCGTGTGTATGATGTTCCTCTTACTTTTCTACATATTTTTTGTATGTCACTTGCATTTATTTGCCCGACTGTTGCTATAAAATACCCTCTTGTTTACACATATTGGTTCATATATCTTTTTCTCAGGTTGCAAAATTCTCTCTGCAACTTCTTGCCCCCCCCTCTCCTTTTACGCACTGTACAGCTTTTGATGTCGAAAAGACGTAAAAGTCACGAAATTAATATATGATATGTATGTAACCTGAACTTACATTTTTGTTTACTATGTCCATATGGTGGACATAACATACCCCTATCATTTCTGCGCATCTTTAGCAATATTATCATATAGCATAGAATACCGTATAGCATTTTGCCATCGTATATACTATATAAATCTCTTCTGCGAGTTATATCTTATAAAAAACCAAAGCGCTCGCCTGAAGGTGGAAATTTTTCATCCGTCTCATTTAAAAAATAAATTACATATATTAATCTCAATATATTCACATCTCAAATGATGCAAAAAAAGAAGAAATTGAAAAATTCAAGAAATTAAGAGAAATGTACCGGAAACAACATCTGTGGGCGAGAGGATATTTTGTAGCAACGTCTGGGCAGATGCGAACGAAGAACGTACAAAAATGTGTAGAAGGGCAAGAGGCACATCATAAAAACGATGTTTGTAAAGCGTCTAAACTTTGAAAATTCACTCTTTTAATTCGTTTTTCACTCACATCCCGCTTCTCAAGCAACCGATAGGTTATCTATTTTAATGTGTAAAAAATCAGTATAATCAGCTCATGTCAAACATTGATATCTTATACCCCCTTCTGAGCCCCCTTTAAAAGGCTATATAGCATCACCAAGCAAATTTATTACAAGGCATAGTCATCAATCTGATAAATATGGAAGCAATAAAAGTTCTGAAATTCTTGGCATCCCCTTTACAACACTGCCACAATGTCTTATTTCAGAAAGGCATTTCTGTTCAAACATTCTATTTTATTATACAAAGAATTATTCCTCATCGAAAATTGTTTTAGTCTTTGTCATGCAAAATATCCTTGTTCTTGACGCTATTAACCAGTTTTTAATCGGAAATAAAATCGCCCACAAGCAGAGACTTTCAATCTCGTCCACAACCATATGTTGCTTTTCCCTTTTGATATTGCTATACTTTGATTTCCACACTCGCACCATCCAAGTGCATTTGACACTTACCGTAGAGCATATTGCTAATTACACATTCAAGTTTTTTCGTAAACCAAAGCGCGTTATTCGTTGTTCCAAAATCCTTTCCCATACACCAATTATCCATTCATCGAGTGAATCGCCTATGCGTACTTTTCCATTCTCAATATCCTGCAGGCAAATTTCTCCATAACGCCCCAGCCTCAAAATCCAAAATACAGCATTGATCCCCCGCCTATTGTCCTGAGCAATTCATCATAAGTTTTTGTTCAGAAATTAACAGATATAATGTATGTTATTAAATATATCTACTTTTCTCATCATCATTTATTTTACTTTTTAGTTTATTGCTTTTGTACGTTATGTCTTCTTGTCTTTTAGCTGAAAACTGCCTGTTATTGATAAACTTGGAGCTCTAGTCGCAAGTCTAAAAAAAGCGATTTTGATTGTACATACCTCCCATTTAAAACGAAAGTGGGGATATAAATTCCCCACTTTTTCGATTTTACCTATTTAGCCGCCTTCATCGCCTCGGAAATAGCCGCCTTTATCTGAGCCAATTCTTCGAGAGAATTAACTAATTGTTTTGAAGTATCCACAATGTTTTCGGTTTTGACCGCTTGTTCGACTCCATTCAGTGCACTTTCCGAATTATTTGTTGTTTTTTGTCCCTCTTTTTGCGGAACAATTTCGTTGACTGTACCTTTCGTGCCCTCCTCAGAAACATTCTCTTGCTGCTCTACAGTTCTCTCCTGCACGGCTTTTTCTTTTTGCGTGTCATTGGACTGCTCAAAAGTTTTTTCCGTCTTCTCATCAATAGTAATTGCCGACGTATTATCCTCATTATTTTGTTCAAGAGCAGATTTTTCATCATTCTTTTCTTGCTGATTTTCCTCATCTGCAGAAGGCTTAGCTGCATCGATTTTTTCTGTTTCTTTTACTTCATTGCTAACAGATGATTTTCCTTGAACATTCTCGAGCTTATCTCCTGCAATGACTTTATTTGCAGTGGTTTCATCTACACTCGTTTCCTCTTTTTGTGGTTCAGCGTCAGATGTAGATTTTTCCTCCGTGCTTTCTTTGCCAACAGTTTTCACATCTTTATCAGGAGTTACGGTTGTCCCCTCAGAGGTACCAGAAACACTATCTGAAAGTTTTGCTTCTCCAGTATCACCTGTTTCGGTCACTTTAGAATTTTCCTGAGATTTTGATGCCTCTGGGACAATAGGAGCATCAACTTTCTCCTCTTCTACTTGCGGCTTTACCGCTCGCTTTTCCAGAGAAGGTTCAGACGTATCAGCCCCTGATGGAGCGGTATCTTCTGTTTGCGCCGACGATTCATCGACGTCTTGAGATACAGCAGTCCCCAATTTTGAAGCGTTTACTTGAGGCCCCTTTGCGACCTCATCAGCTCTAGGTTTTGCGGCAACATCTTCAGTTTTCATGGGCTCTGACAATTTCTTCGATTCAACTTCAGTATGCTCATCTACCGTTTTCCCTGTTACCTGAGTTTCCCCTACCGATACCTTATCTCGTGAAGGTTCGTTACTACCGTGACTGGTTGAGTTCTGCTCATGTGTTGGCGTTTCGTCAACGTTATGCGTTACAACGGGCTCCTGCACGGTTTCGGCAGCTGCAGGTTTCGTGGAAACATCTCTAATTCCCTCGATTTCCGACACTTTTTTCGTTTTACCCTCAGCATACTCGTCCGTCGACTTTTCTGTCGCCTGAACCTCCTTCGCGACTACCTTATCTTGTGAAGACCCGGCAGGACTGGGGCTGATGGATTGCTGCTCCTGACCTTGCTCCGAAGCCCTCTCTGTATTCTCACTCACTATCCTTTCTTGCCTCGGAGAATCTACCTGCTTTTCCTGCACAATTTCAGCGTCAGTTCGTCTCACGATAACTTCCTCGCCTTTTGGTGATACAACTTCTCGTTGTTCCACGACAGACTGCTCAGGAACCATTTCTTTTTGTGAATTAGAATGTGCAGCCGCCGCTTGTTCTTGATGAAGAGCAACTGTCTCGAGGACGGAATTGCTGGATGCTATCCTCTCCTTGATATTCTTCAGATCTTTTGTATTTTCCTGCTGCTCCTCCTTAATAATCTGCAGTTCCTTCAAAATCTGTCCTACCATTTCTCTGTTTTCCGCAGCAAGACGAGCTTTTTCTTCCTTAGCCTTTTTTCTTTCCTCCATAGCTTCTTGCGTAAGGTGTTTTTCACCCCGTTTCCGAAGTTCCTTTTTTGCAGAAATATCTTCGGACACCAATTTACCATCAACCGTTTTGCCCCCTCGCCTTGTCGGTTCACCTAATTCGTCTCCCGAAGTCGAAAGTTCTTCAACACTCAAAGCTCTTGCAGTTTCAGGCATAGCCTCCGTGGTTAGGGTAGTTTCTCCGTCAATCGATTTGGCATTCTCTGTACTTTCATACTCAGCCTTTGTAATTTCTGCTTCATCAGCGGCTTCCCCGATAGGTCGCACCCCACCTTCTAACTCTACTTTTCTATCCCTGAGTTCCGGTTCATCAGCGAGTTTTTCGTGCGTAATCTCACCATCCGCAGCTTCATTTTTGTTTTGGGTGACTTCTTCTGCAGCTAAAGTCTCATCCTGGTCTTGCGATATTTCTCGAACCTCGCCACGCGACACCTCTCGCATATTGTCGGTATCGGCTACATCCGTCGATTTTCCTGAGGCGACAAGCTTCTCTTCTCTCTGCTCGGCAACTATGTTGGTCAATATGTCTATATTCTCTTTGAGTTCATCAGTTTGCTTCTTTTGTTCTTCAAGAACCGATAGCATCCCGTCAATTTTCTCATTGATATCCCCCACATCTTCTTTTACAGCGCTTACACCTTCCTTGACCTCTTCGTTAATCGCTGCAGACTGCTCTAGTTTTCGCTCAGCTTGAGTGCTTATGATCTCAGCAGCTTTTTCAGTTTCAGCCTGAATTGTAGATGGAGTAATCTGCGTTGCTACTGTCTGAGGCACAATCGCTGGATCTACTGCTACTGGCGTTGTTACCACCTGCGGCTGTGGCGTAGTTACTGCTGGCTCAACATTCGGCACAACTGGAATGGCTGGATTTTGCGGTACAACTGTAGCTGGCTGCTCGACAGTCGTAATGGTCTGTGCAACTTGCGGTTGCCCAACATTCTGCAGAGGCGTTACAGCGGGAATTTGCGGCACGACGGCTTGTTCTGTTATGACAGGCGCGGTTGCTGCTTGAGGTACAGTCGCTGCTTCTGATACAACTGGCGTCGTTAACACCTGCGGCTGTGGCGTAGTTACTGCTGATTCAACATTCGGCACAACTGGAATGACCGGAGTTTGTGGTACAACTGCGGCTGGCTGCTCAACAGTTGTAACGGTCGGCGCAACTTGCGGTTGCTCGACATTCGGCAGAGGCGTTACAGCAGGAACTTGCGGCATGACGGCTTGTTCTGTTATGACAGGCGCGGTTGCTGCTTGAGGTACAGTCGCTGTTTCTGATACAACTGGTGTCGTTAACACCTGCGGCTGTGGCGTAGTTACTGCTGGTTCAACATTCGGCACAACTGGAATGACCGGAGTTTGTGGTACAACTGCGGCTGGCTGCTCAACAGTTGTAACGGTCGGCGCAACTTGCGGTTGCTCAACACTCGGCAGAGGCACTGCAGTCGTAGCAGGTTGTGTCGTCCGCACTTCAGCCGGCGTATCAGCAGAAATGTCTTTATTGACGAACAACTGTTCCAACATTCCTTTTTCTTCGGGTTGCGTTGAAACCTGCTGTGGCGGTACGGCCCCCGTCTCTGGCTGAGTCCCAGGAACTACAGGGATGTTCGCACTCTGTGGCTCGGGCATTATAGGTTGTCCTTGTGGCGGAAGGTTAACCCCTTCAACCATTGGTTGTTGCCCCTGCGTTAGCAAATTATTTCCCTCGACTACTGACTGTTGCTCCTGCGGAATTAGATTATTCGCTTCAACCACAGCTGGCTGCACCGTGGGTTGTTGTTCCTGATGCGGCACATCAGCAGGTATTTCCATTTGAGCTGGAGGTTCTGGAACATTACTTCCCATAACCGGCGGCTGTTGCTCAGGCAAAATCTGGTTTTGCACTTCCATCGGTGGTTGCGGTATCTCGGCTACATTTTCCGCTCTATTTTCAATAAGAGTTGGTTGCTCTTCAGGCTGCTGAGGAGCTTGTTCCTGTTGAGATTGTACCTGTGGCACAGCCTGTTCCGGCATTGGCTGCAAATCTTCGTCATCGTCGTCATCCCCAAAAGCTGCAGCAAAGGCATTCTGTCCTGTCGGATTTTGCGCTTGCCCCTGTGGTTGGATCTGTTGGTTTGACTCAGACACCTCGGCAGAAAAAGACTCCGCATTCAGCCCCAAAACAAGTGGGGTGAGGCAAACCATCAATAATTTTTTGTCTACCATAAAACACCTCTATAACAATAAACCGGGGTATCGCCCCACTTCTTTTCTTCAGTGTGGCATTAAAAAGTTAAAATTCAGTTAACCGCTCGGATGTTTTTTCGCTATACCCCGCAATGTCAATCATTGTTCAAACTTCACAGTTTGGGAATTTCAGGATAAACTGTGGAGGCATCTGTGAATTTTTGAGTATCTCGTGTTTTCGAATTTATCAAAAAAGCTTGTATCAATAATAGAAAACATCAGGAAACGAGGGATTTTGACTGAGGAAGTCGTAGATGCTACAGTGCGCGAAATTCGAGTTTCTCTACTTGAGGCTGACGTAGCGCTCCCGGTTGTAAAGGCGTTTTCGGCAAAGCTCAAGGAAAAGTTGGTTGGGCAAAAGGCTATAAGCAGTATCACGCCAGAGCAAACAGTGATAAAGGCAGTTTATGATGAGCTGGTGAATTTGCTGGGAGAATCCGCTGATCTGAAGCTACGTAGTCGGCGCGTTATGATGCTGGGGTTGCAAGGAACGGGAAAGACGACAACATCTGCAAAGCTTGCAAATTTGCTGAAATCGCGGTTTAAGAGAAATGTTTTACTGGTCTCATTGGATACCTACCGCCCTGCCGCGATTGAGCAACTCAGGGTACTGGCAAAGAGCAATTCTATTGATTTTTTTGATGACTTAAGTGCGAATGATACTCCACTCGATATCGCAAGGAAGGCTGTCAAAATCCAGGATACTTACGATACCGTGATATACGATACCGCAGGGCGTCTTCACATAGCCGACGATATGATGGCTGAGGTTTCGGCTCTCAAGGAAGTTATAGAGCCAGATGAGTTGCTTTTGGTTATCGATAGCATGATGGGGCAGGATGCAATAAACACTGCAAAGGCATTCAACGATCTCGTACATTTGACGGGACTTGTGCTGACGCGAGTTGATGGCGATGCTCGTGGGGGTGCTGCTCTGTCAGCGAAATACGTAACAAATTGCCAGATAAAGTATATGTGTACTGGAGAGAAGATTGGAGATATAGAACAATTTTATCCGGATCGTGTTGCCTCGCGTATACTCGATAAAGGCGACGTACTGGGGTTAATCGAAAAGGCTATAGATGCCGACATAGCAGGAAGTATAGAAGATGTAGCAACGGGCAAGGATTTCGATTTGAACGGAATGGCACAGTATCTCAGACAACTTGAGAAACTCGGAGGATTTGGCGGCTTCCTGAAATTTATCCCAGGAATGGGAAGAATAAAGGAGCAACTCAATAAGGCAAACATAACAGACAAAACTGTAGCGCGACAGTTGGCGATAATATGCTCGATGACCAAAACTGAACGTGCCGACCCACGGATACTCAATGCATCAAGACGTCGCCGGATAGCTGCTGGATGTGCTCAGGAAGTCTCGGATGTCAATAGGCTGATTAAGCAATTCGAGCAAATCAAGGCTATGATGAGCAAATTCAAAGACGCCGGAATGATGCGCTCCTTAGCTGGGAAATTTTTCAAATAGATTACCCCCTGACAGAAAACCAACAGATTTAATTCACGTTGGCAAAACGGATTAATAGATTAAATCTCTAGAATTCGGATTTTAACACATCGTTTTTATGACGCTCTGTTTGCCTATATGTTTTACGCCCCTTTTATACTTATTCGCCTCGATGTTGCAGCAAAATATTTTCTTAATTCTTAAAATTTATATTGCATATTTTTCGCCTTTATTCTATATACCGCAACACTTTTTGGCAGCAAAAGATGTAGAGAGCCAAAATCAGCATCTGTATATGGTTTGGACAACATCTCCACTAACATAATTGGCTGAGCAGATTTCTCGCACTAGTTCTATGCATCTTTCAGCATACCGCACAACACTCTATGCGGTATAAACTATGTGGACTTCTTTTGCACAATATACTTTACGCTATACCGTGGTATTCACTTAAAGACGAAAGTCTCACCTCGTATCACATTTTGAGAATAAGCTCTCTATCTTGCTTTCCTTTCCGTACAGGCTGAGATGAAAGTTCCGGCAATTATCAAGAGTGCACCAACAAGAGCGGTACTTTCGGGCACTTGTCCGAAAAACACAAACCCGAAGAGTATCGCGAATGGCAGTTCTATATAGCGTACTGGACTTATGTTGGAGGCTGTCGTCGCCCTATACGCAAGAAAAATAAACAGCTGGATCAGATTGGCGCCAAGTCCCAGGAGTAGTATCAAGAAAAGCTCACGCAAATTTGGCGTTGTCCAAACAACGGGAACGATGATGCCAGAAATTACCGTGGTATATAGTCCAAAATAAAAAAGCATAGTCAACGTATTTTCTTTTGCGTCAATCATCTTTTTTATCATAATGTTCATAACGGCAAAGAGCAGCGCAGCCACAGTTGGAATTATGGCCACAAAGTTTATATTGTCGGCTTGTGGTCGAAACATTACCAAGAGTCCCAAAAAACCAAACAGCGTAGCAATTATCGCCTTCAGTCCAACGTGCTCTTTGAGAAATATCGCGGCAAGTGGCAACATAAAGAGTGCCTCGGAAAAAAGTATCGTTGTGTTTTCCGCCAACGGCATAACGTTCACGCTATAGCAGCAAAAACCAAGGGCGACAGCGCCAAGGATACCTCGCATTATATGCCACACATGAAGGTTCGAACGAAACAGGTTGACTTTCGAATGCAGCATAGGCACGAGCGCAATAAGGGCTGAAAAGAGAAAGCGGAAGAATGCGATTTCGACGGCATGTAGCCTATCGCCGAGAAACCTCACAAGAACATCATTGAGTGTACCGACAAGGTATATCATAACTGCCCAGACAATCCCTTGCTTCAGTCCCTTTTGGGAAAACCAACTGAAAAACATTTGAACGCCGAAAACTCCACCAATGCCGCAGATTATACCAGATATCCGGGAAATTCCATCAGGAACGTAGCGCTTAGGGATGTGCATTGCTACAATCGCCCTGAGACGTACCTTCGGGGTGTTCCAAAAAATGAAACATATAAAGCTGTCTTCGGCTTACTTTGGCGAAGAAGAAGCCACGGCGGTCGCGAGGGTTTTGCGCACGCAGGTGGTCAATATGGGAACTGAGGTGAAGGCTTTCGAAAAGGAGCTGCACGCCTTCTTCGGTCGTCCAGAAGCCGAAGTTACATGCGTTCATTCAGGCACAGCGGCGCTTCTGCTGACTGCCCAAAGTTGCGGCATATCGGCGGGAGATGAAGTGCTCGTTCCAACGTTGACTTTTATTTCGACGTTTCAAGCTATCAAAGCTACTGGAGCTATTCCGATCCCTTGCGACATTGATCTGGACGATGGCTTCATATCTCTCGAAGATGCTGAAAGGCGGTTAACCTCACGAACGAAGGCTATTGTACCGGTACTGTACGCAGGTTGCTCGTCGAAGATACACAAAGTCTACGAATTCGCAAAGTCGCATAATTTGAAAGTTATTGAGGATGCGGCACATTGTTTTGGAGATGAAACTATAGCTCAAAGAGATGGGGTACTCTGTTTCAGTTTCGATCCAATAAAAAATATCTCGTGCGGAGATGGTGGATGCGTTTTGACCACACAGCATGATGTAACGGAACGGCTGAAGGACTTGAGATTGCTGGGAGTTATCGGGGATACCGAAAAACGTTTCAAGGGACTGCGGAGTTGGGATGCGGACGTCAAAGAGCAAGGTTGGCGGCTTCACATGAACAACATCGCCGCTGCGATAGGTCGAGCTCAACTTGCCAAATTTCCAGAAATACGAGCACTACGTCAGAGGAATGCTAGGTTATACATCGAGGGGCTCGTCGACATTGATGAACTCCAGCTTTTGCCGATAAATGCCAAAACAGCAGTCCCTCACATTTTCCCTGTGCTCGTCAAGGATGGACACCGCAACGAATTGCGGCAATTCTTGCAGGAGCAAGGTGTGGAAACGGGAGTACAGTACAAACCAAATCACCTGCTGAGCTATTTCAATATGGGGTATAGCCTGCCAAATGCTGAGAAATTTTATGCGGAGGAACTCTCGTTGCCAGTTCATCCCCTCGTTTCTGCCGAAGATGTGGGATATGTCATCGATTGCATCAAGAGGTTTTTCGGAAATATCCGAAAATGAACCTACAGATATGGCATTTTGCGGAGCTAGGCAGCACGAATGATTATGCACTTGAACTCGTCGAAAGCGGAAAAATAAATGGGGATTTGGTAATCCTAGCCGATCGGCAAACCCACGGACGTGGACGTCTGAATGGTCGCCTCTGGCGTTCGCCTGAGGGGAATTTTTATTGCTCTTATGTCGTACGCCTAGACGCTCTGGGGGTTGACGCGAACAAGGCAAGCCTGCTGACCACGACGATTATGACCGCGCTATTGCAATTCTTACAAAAGCTGACAAAGTCCAAGCGCATACAGCTGAAACTTCCAAACGATATCTTTGTTGGCGGCAAGAAGCTAGCAGGAGTGCTCGTCGAAGTATCATATCCATACGCTATAATCGGTATCGGCATAAATCTGACCGCAGCTCCATTGGAAACGTCCACGAGCCTGCAATCGGAATTTGGATTTGCCTTGAAACCGTCCTGGTTAGCCGAAAATTTTTACCCCGCATTGCGAGAGAAATTGGGAAACATCTCGTTGTAAGAACGGCAAGATTTATAAATGGGAATTATATACTATTTATACGGTATATTATATAAAAGCCAAAAAAATAAAATGACTTTATTTTTATATTAGACTTTGTCTATGATACATTTCGAAAAACACAAGTGACGTTGCAAATTACACTCAAAAAAGTTTTTGATGGAACAAAATAACATTTGTCGAAACTGAAATTTTGTGTTAGAATGAAAGCATAGAGGTAATTTTGTGCGGATAGGTATGTTGCCTAAAATTTTAACTATTCTTGCATTGGCGATGCATACGTTGGTAGGGGCGGCTTTCGCCGCGGTTTTGGATAAACACCCACTCGGGGGGGGGGGCTAGCCGCCCCGACTATCCCAGTCCCTGCTAAGTTTCGGGCTTTTTCTGATTTCTGCATCACCGAGCAGTGGAAGTTTCACCTCGCGTGCCTGCGTAATAAGGATGATGCGCCGCGGTGGATACAGGATAATTACGCGAAAAACGGCAAGGTTGGCTTTTACGAAGATAGCATTTGGA
>JAFUUW010000083.1 GCA_017471265.1 Alphaproteobacteria bacterium | reverse complement strand
TCTGGTCGACATACGCTGAAACTCTATCTTTCAAACTGTCTGCATTTTTTCAAAAAATACGGTGTATTCTCGCTGCTTTTCATAATCCTCTCCTTCAAGATGACGGATTCCTGTATCAACATCTTGAAGCCTGCATTTATGCACCACATCGGGGTAAGCCGACTTGCCTTCGCAAATATATCGCACTTGCTTGGATTATGTACAATGATAATAAGCGGGCTGATTGCCGGGGTGGCTATATCCAGAATTGGAACAAGAAAGTGCGTCCACTTAGCATTCCTTGCGCAAATGCTCACTTCATCGATATTCATATACCTCTCCTTGACCCAAGTGAGCCTTATGCTCATAACGGTTTTGGTGAATATCTCAACATTCATCTTTGGATTTTCAAACGTGGTATTTCGGACATTCGCAGCTCAAGAAGCAAGACGGGATGTAAACATGTATACAGTAGTGCTGTCGCTAGGTTCATTCATACGTATCTGCCTGTACCCCCTAGCCGGCTTCATCACTACCCACTATTCCTGGTGGCTAGTCTACCTAATCTGCCTACTCTCGAACCTCCCAGGCATCGCCGCCTGCTCAAAACTCACCAGGCTCCATAAACAGGATGCAAAAGGATGATGGAGAAAATGAGAGACACTTGGGATAACAAACATAAGACACGAGTGGGTTGAGCGAGATAGGTTTGCCTTTCAAAACGCGGAATAGGTGAAAGCTCCCGCTACTTTGGCGTTATGTGGGACATACGCATGAGTGTTTTGCGCAAAATAGGTGGTGTACGTTAATAATCGAAATGTGCATAGAAGTGATAAGGGCACTATGCTCCACTAACTACGTAGAATAATAAGCGGAAGTGTAAGTTCCGATCACATATATATCCTGGTATCTGGCTCCACGCATCTCAGGCGTGTACAACATATAAAAGTAGCGGGAAGTTATAGGAGGAATTTCACGAGCGAAGAAGAAAGGGCTGGGGATAACACCTGCGGATAGAAAGTGTTTTACTTCGATATCCGGGTAAATAAAATTCATACACTTCTCCTTGTTTATCCGGCGGGACATCTCCGAACACATATGTATCACTCGCTTCAACGGAAAGATTGGCAAACATCAAAGCCTATGCAAGTGATACGACTAATTTTTTAATTGAGGATTTCATAATTTCCTCACCTCCATCGAAACAATCCTGAAAGATTATATCATATATTTATACAATCTACATATTTTTTAAGATACACAAGCAGAAAAATACAAGAAAATTATAAATTATTATAATAACGACTAAGGTGGGCTGAGTTCTCGGGAGTTTTTACCTAATGTACCCAATGAGATACCCCCCCACAACCTCGGGATTAAGAGGCTTGCGCTCTATCCATCTGAGCTACAAGGACACAGCGCTATTCCGACGGACGCCAGAAAAGGTGGGGGTGTTACCATACCTCGGCAACTCAAACAAATTTTCCAAAGAGGCAATAAAACCAAAGAAAGATACAACGAGTGTTTACGCCAGATTGACAGAACAAAGCGTTTTCCAAAGTATCCGGTAACGATACCGCGCCATCATCTGAAATGCCGAGGCACAGTTTCCCATTTTCCGTAACATTCGGAAAAATTTTGCCTTGATGAACCTATACGCAATACCTCAAACCTCCTACTGATAAATCGTCTGTTATTGAACAGTTCCTCGTTGTCCTGGAAATAACAGCTCTGTCTTTTTCATAATACATCGACAATACGCTCTCTGTTTTACACTTTTACTCATTATTTCTCTTTTTTCATCGCCCTTTTTGCCCACTCAATATCTTGTATAGACAGCCTCTAGGGTTCGCCATTAAAGAATGAAAAATAGCAAAAAAATGAAGGTAGATGCAGGATTGCTGGCAACACGGGTAAGATATGACAGTCAGCATATACGCACTCCAGAGACGGAGAACAGCAAAATAGCCTTAAGCACTATGAATTATTCTTTTTTCCAAAAGGGACGAGAAAAAGCTTCTGATTTGCCGAGCGGCAGTCAAGCCTGCAGGGCGGAGCCCGAAAAGCAAGCCGTAAGGCGCAGCGTGGCTTGACGGCACGCAAAAAGGCAAATCGGTATAATACGTCCCGCCCTGTGGAAAAAATAATTTCTCCTTCTCATCGAAGCAATACAAAGTGTTCTCCCAATGGTTCTCC
>JAFUUW010000082.1 GCA_017471265.1 Alphaproteobacteria bacterium | reverse complement strand
TATCGTCAAGTAGATCAACGCTATGTGTCCCTCTGTCTTGATTAAATATAACGACTGTGGAATTTTCCACATCTTTCGTTGAGGCAAAGACGAACAAAAAGAGAAAGACGAGGATCGGAAAAAGGATGGCGAACGCACTCTTCGGATCGCGTAATAAATTCAACAACTCCTTTCGAACTAACGCCCCAACCCCAGTGAGTAGCATAACGCAACAGCGAAAAGCGACCTATCACACCTGCAATTGTACACCATCCCCTCCACACTTTTGGAGGTGGGGGAACACACTTGACGTACTACTATTTTCACCACTGAGCAATTTAGAGGGCTAAGCAAACTTACGACCTCACGGTAAAGGGTTCACTGAAGCCTAAGGACACAGGACAAAAACAACTCCTTGTCATGGAGCCTTTTTTGAAAGTTGAAACACTTTCTGTTTAGGTGCCACAATCAACTTCTCACGAACTTCTAGCCTTTTCCGATTATTCGCCCGGGCATTCACAGCGACTCTACCTCTATTACTACGTACGCTGTGGCGTAGTGTTTTTCGTCGCTAACCGAAGCCTGCACGTTGAACTGCTGAGCTTTTCTCCGCAAATTCTCGAGCATACGCCCCGAAATCGAGATTACAGGCTTCCCATTTGGGTCATGGTTTACTTCCATATCATGCCAGCGAATACCTTCGACAGCCGACACAGCCTTTATCGTAGCCTCCTTCAGTGAAAACATCTTCGCAAAGGAAGCAGCAGCATTACCGCCACGAGCACGGCAGAAACCTATCTCCGATTGGGTAAATATACGCTCGACGAAGCGATCAGGAAACCTCTGGAGCAGGGCTGCAATACGTCTTATGTCGACGATATCGATCCCTACCCCAATTATCATTAAGTTACTTCGCCACAAACGGAAGTAGAGCCAGAATTCTGGCACGCTTGATAGCCTTCGCAATTTCACGCTGACGCTTGATTGGCTGAGAAGTTATACGGCTTGGCATAATCTTTCCGCGCTCAGACACAAACCGGGACAGAAATTTAACGTCCTTGTAATCAACCTTTTCAGGCGCCCTTTGCTCTTGCTGTTTTTCGTTTTCCATACTTGCCTCCTTAATCCTGTTCCTGCGACTGATTATCACGCAAGACGCGCTTCATCAAAGCTGACGGATTGCTATCCAGTTCCTCGACGCGGACAATTAAAAACCTTATGATGTCCTCATTCAAACGCAATCGGCGCTCGAGCTCTTTAACTCCCGCAGGCTCGACCACAAGGTTCAAGAGAACATAATGCCCACGCTTACACTTTTTAATCGGGTAAGCGAGAGGACGCAGCCCACAAAATTCCGTCTTGGTAATTTCTCCACCCAGTTCCTTAACCGCGCCCGCAAACTCCTGCGCAACAGCCTCAACATGGCTAGACGAGGCTTCCTGCCTCACAATAAACACTGTCTCGTAAAAATTCATCTACTCCTCCTTTCGGTTGGTTGCACCAAGCAACTAGCCTGCCACACATGCCGGCAAGCAAGGCACGCCTGTATGCTAGCACAAAATTGGCAAAAGGAGGGAATTTGTAATTGACGAGTAAGTCGGAAAAGAAGTGCGACGTTGATTTGGAGCAGGAAGCTAGCGTTAGACCATTGCAATTTTTTCGGGAAAAGAAATTTGGGAAGCGGAAGCAGTAAAAAATCGATGTTCTTGACAAGGATCTAGGGAATAGAGAACATACCGGCTGGAAGTTGTAGTTCTAGTTTACGCTTGGAAAGCGGATTAAAAGAATGAACTCTTACTAAATCTATTTGCTTATGGTGCGTCATTTGTTCACCTATATATCTTTGTACCTCCTTTGCACTTATCTGTTCTGATGTTACGACAAAATATCCCCTTACCTACAGGTGGTATCCCCAGTACTGTTTTCTCAATTTTTGGAACTTTCCTTGCAGTTTTCTGCTATCTTTTCCCCTCATATATTGTACGACCGTCGATATGGAGCGAAACTGAGGCACCGAGATTAGTATATGTATACGATCGGAACTCACGTTTCCGCCTGCTATATTTATACAGTTGGCAAAAACATACTTCCCTTATCGCGTCTGCAAGATTATTGCGCAGAATACTATGCGACATTCTATATCGTATACACTATGCGATTTTTTTGTATGCCATACCGCACATAATACTAAAGTCTTCGCCTAAAGGTGAGGGTTTTTACCCTTTCCACGTTTTGGGAATAAAGATTAGCAAGAACTGTAAAACAGCGGCACTTGAGAGGAGCTGATAATACTAAAAATTTTTTATACCTGCGGATTAAATGTAGTTTTTTTGGGAATCGCTATGAAATTACAAAAAAAATAGCTGGTATACGAATCGTATCGTGATTTTTAATATATGTGGTTTACAGATATGTTAATTAAGTAGCTAAAACCATACAAACATTTAGCGAAACATAACTTGTGGTGTATTACACAAAAAACCATTGTCGTTATACATTCTATAAATTGCATCAATTCAGCTTTATTATAAATTGTTCTAGCAACACAGTTCAGTCAAAACCACCCTACCTACCCTATTGGTTCTTCGCTTACTTCGATGAGGGCTTCGTCGTCCTTCATTTCGATTTTTTCGTTTGAATTTAGTATCCTTGCGACCTCTTTGGCTTCGGCTTCTTCTTTCTTTTGCATCCGCGCAGTTGTGGATTTTTCCCTAGCCTTAATCTTTTTCTGCACAGGGGTAGTACGTTTTTCAGTGTCATTGTCTTCCTCAGGAATATCCGAATAACCAGCATCGCTGGTCGTTGCGGATACGTCATTGTCATCCGCGGTCGCACCGCTTGCCTTTGCCACGAGTACGGCTTCGTCCTGGACAGCGATAACACTCTTCGGCATCTCAGGCATTTTGTTTGGAGTTTCCG
>JAFUUW010000081.1 GCA_017471265.1 Alphaproteobacteria bacterium | reverse complement strand
TCAGCGGTCGTAGCCATCGACCTCCTCATTCCGCACCTCCTGGGACTAGAACACCACGCAAAATCACAACCTCAATGCACATACACACCTAAAACACGCTTTAACTCAACTACGAGGTGTAGTATATACGCAATCTAACGAGAAAAACCCTCACGTAAATAGAATTATACCATATCTTTCTTATTGCAATTGAAATTTTCTCATCACATAGGGGAAATATACAGTGATAATGTGTGGCGTTTTTGTAACTTCGTTTGCCAACGTCGCTCGCCTACGTTATGTTACAATATCTTCACTCAGCTGTCGGAGTGTGGGGTATGCAGAGGGTTGCATTTGTGATGAACCAGGTGTTATCCGAGGTTTGTCCTGCGTTGGCTCTTGGCGCCTCAATACGAGCTTCTTGGCGTGATGTAGTTGGCTCCGGGCTGTGTAAGTTATCCGAACTAGCTGACGTCAGGCTACTCCGTGGTAGTGGACTTATTGTTTTTGTTGATGTACTCAGCTCTGCTGCTGTCTTGTTGAAATACAATCTTCCACTAATTGCACACAACATCGCTGAAATTACGGGTGAGCAAAATGTCCGTGTTGTTATTCATCAAACTATGTTTCTGCGTAGTAGCATAGAAAATGCTGCCTAAAAATTTACCTATCGTTGATGGGATTTACGAATTCAAGTTTCCTCTGCACAATCTGGCATTTTTCAAGGTTGGAGGATTTTGTGATGTTCTGTTTACTCCAGCCGACGAAAATGATCTGGTGAATTTTCTTTCTCGCAAACCGGCGGATTTGCCCATTACAATCCTGGGAAATATGTCGAATGTGTTGATTTCCGATGCTGGAATACGCGGGTGCGTTCTGAGATTGAGCCAGCTTCGCGATATTAGATTCTTCGACGAATATGTTGAAGTTGGCGCTGGGGCAACTTTGCCGGCGTTTATCAATCGCTGTATGCAAGAGAGCGTTTCATGCTTGGAAAAATTATTTTGCATCCCTGGATGCATTGGCGGCGCCGTATCTATGAATGCTGGAATTCCGGGGTTCGAAGTATCAGAGGTTTTGCTTTCCGTCAGCGCGGTTTCAATTGCCGATGGCAAGAAGCAAATCTTCTCGCGGGAGGATCTGCATGTGAGTTATCGAAACGGCGGTATCCCGCCAGGGGTCGTGGTAACTTCAGCAAAACTTCGAACTGTTGCAAAAAGTTGCGATGAAATATACGCCGAAATAAGAGATATATCGGAAAGGCGAAAAATGACACAACCAATCGGCATGCCAACTTGTGGAAGTACGTTTAAAAATCCACCGGGACGCAAAGCGTGGCAACTCATAAAAGAAGCTGGATGCGATAGTCTTTCTGTTGGGGGCGCTCGAGTTTCTGAAAAGCACTGCAATTTTTTGATAAATTCCGGCAATGCGACCGCTGCCGACTTCGTTGAGCTGATCAACAAGATTAAAGCACGGGTTCTGGAGAAAACAGGCATCCTGCTACAAGAGGAAATACGCCGCATGGGGTTCGATTAAATCTGTGATACAATGCCTCCGGGCTAGCTCGTGCTCCTGGAAGATTATCTATTACTGGTGGTTCACAAGCGTACATAGAGTAAAATTCCTTATTATCTGGGACATTTAAGTCAAAAGGTGGAAAAGTCGTTTTCTGGAAAAATATGGAACTTCCTTGAATGCGATGAGGATAAGCTCCGAGAGTTCAAAGATGTTGGTCTGATCGGCGACTTAACTGCGAGAATTTTGCTGAACCGCGGTTTTCACGAGGCAAGTGAGATAGTCTCATTTTTGGGTGCAAAGCTGCGCAATACGATACCTGATCCGTCATTGCTTCTCGGTATGGATGAAGGCGTTGATCGGATTGCTGCTGCTATCCTCAAGAATGAAAAGATAGTAGTCTTCGGCGATTATGATGTCGATGGCATAACAGCCACTTACCTCATTGTAAAATACCTTCGGCTGCTAGGGCTTCAGCCACACCGCCATATACCAGACCGATTTGCTGAAGGGTACGGTATCAGCAAAAATTCACTTGAAGAAGCTGCACATTGCGGCGCAAGCCTTGCTATAGCGGTCGATTGCGGGACAAATTCATTTGATGAGATAAGTGCGGCTAAAAAGCAGGGGCTAGATTTCGTGGTGCTAGACCACCATGTGCAATCTATAGACCCCTTACCTCCGGCTGTCGCAATCATAAATCCAAACCGTAATGATCAAGCAGAAATCGGGATTGCGCACATAAAAAAACTCTGCGCTGCAGGTGTTGCGTTTTTGTTCCTGATAGCTCTGCAGCGTAAGCTCAAGGAGGTGGGATTTTTCCGCTGTAAATCCATTCCTGATCTGCGTGAGTTTACGGATGCTGTGGCGCTTGGAACGCTATGCGATGTTATGGAACTTCGTGGCATCAATCGCGCTGTTGTAAAGCACTCCCTGTCGAAGGGGCAATGCCCCACCGGAATTGCTGCACTTATGCAAGCTTTCGGAATAGAAAAGCTGTCATCACCAGAGGACTTATCCTTCTTCGTAGGCCCTGCGCTTAATGCTGCCGGTCGGATTGGTGATCCTAGCGTAGCTCTAAATTTGCTGCTTGAAGAGAATACAGAACGCGCATCAAAAATAGCTCGACATCTTCTGGAGCTCAATGCCAAACGCAAATCCATCGAAAAGGAAATTTTGGCAAACGCGCTTGTTATGATAAAAGAGCAGGACTTGACTGGGCATCGCGGTATATGCGTTGCTGATATGGGGTGGCATGAAGGCGTCATAGGCATTGTCGCTGGAAAGCTAAAGGACAAATTCAACAAACCTATCTTCGCTATCTCTATTGGAGAAGGTGGAATATGCAAGGGATCCGCACGCTCCATTGATGGCTTTCATATCGGTGAATTTTTCAAAAAAGCCTGCAATGCGGGGATTATACTGCGAGGAGGCGGACACGCCCTTGCCGGTGGATTTACGATAGAAATCGGTAAGCTCACTGAATTCCAGTCGCTTATCGATAGCGAAATACGCTGCGAGTTTCAAAGTGTTTTGAGTATAGATTGTACTCTCTCTCCGCTAAGCAATTTATCGCAAATAGCAAAAGAACTGGCATATATAGAACCGTTTGGAAAGGGCGTAGAAAAACCGGTATTTTGCTTCAAACGACTGCTTCTGCGAGATGCGAGAAAGACCGGCACCGGGAATCATTTGATGCTCAAATTTTCAGATGAATTCGGCAAAGGTTCCCTGCGTGTGATGCTTTTTAAATCAGACACAAAACCTGAAATTTGCAGAGAATTGGATAACAACAAAAATGAACTCCTAGACATAGCTGGAACGATAAGATACCACGAACAATTTGGTGGCAGCGTTATTTTGGAGGATGCAAGAGTGTCAATGCAGTAATGGCAGATTATAAAAATGACGGGAGTGAATTGAAAATAATAGCTAGACGTCTATAAAGGTTTTGTGGGCGGAGTGTTTTAATATAAAATGCAGACGATAAATATTAAATTTTGAGCGAAGTAATGTTGTTTTTTTAAAATAAATATAGGCATAGAAAGATTCAGTCTTTGAATTTCCTTTACATTTATTTGTTCAGATGTTGTTACAAAATATCATCTTGCACATAGATGTTGTCTTCGGCTCCCTTTTTAATCATTAGAATTATTGTAGTATTTTTTTGATATTTCCTCTTTTTTGTATGCTGTATGACGTTGATGTCGAGAAAAGCAGGAGTATGGAGATAAACGTATATATAATATAGTAAGAACTCGCGCTTCCGCTTAGATATCCCCGTAATTGGTAGGACATGTTTTTTTTCGTATCTTTTATATCTCTCGCCGCAACATTATTGTATAACATTCTGTATACTGACGCAAAATACTATATGGTACTCTATGCCGCATCACATTGAAGCGCTCGCATAAAGGCAAGGGTTTTCACTGAGCCCACGTCTTGAAAATAAAATGCCATAAACACAACAGCGTTAGCACATCTGAACTCTAAAGTTTGTTCCTTTTGTCCCTCATCCAAAACGTACCACAGATCAGCCGTACCTCCGCCAATGGGGTGTTTACTTTTCTTGCGAATTTTCGCCTTAACACCGAAAACCACCGCAGTCTTAACTTCACACTGTCAGAAGTTTTCGAGGTATCCTCGGCAAAATTACTGTATCTTCTTACTTTGCAATCCGTGTATATTGCCTCACCGGATTGGGATTCCGCCGGTACGCGTCTGCACACAAGCTGCGGGTAAAGTTTGCGAATATGGGGAGTGCGACTTTGGCGCCGAAGCAGTGGTTACCCAAGGATTTTGGAATTGGATAGCCGACGAATACGCATACTAGGTATGTTTTTTCATCACGTTTGATGGCGCCGACAAACCATGCGTCCTTGAAATCGTTTGTCGTTCCCGTCTTGCCAAAAAGCTCGACCCCGTAATCATCCTCCAATTTAGCAGCGGCGTTTGCCGTGCCATACCTGACTGTATCGTGCAATATATTCTGTATGGTATCGGCAGTTTTTTTGCTCAGGACTTTCTTACGCTTTGGCTTGCAGAAAAATTCCTCCAATGAACGTTGATTTACTTCTTTAACAAACCTAGGCTCGACCATTTCGCCTTCATTGAAGAAAGCGGAAAATGCAGATAATACCTGAAGTGGCGTTGTCTCCACAGAGCCTAACACTGCGGATATAGGCACTTTCGAGTGCACAAGTCCCATAGCAAAAAGCAGGTTTGATATGTTCGACATTCCGACATCGCAGGCGAGATTAACCGTCGAGAGGTTTCTAGAATATATAAGTCCATTCCTCAACGGCGTCTTGCCATATGATTTTCCATTGTAGTTATGCGGTGTGTATTTTTCTCCACTCTTGAGCGTTATCGTTATTGGCTTATCTTCTACAATGTCGTATTCGTCTTTTCCACTTTCGATGGCTGCAGCATACACGAATGGTTTGATGGCGGATCCGGGCTGCCGCATAGCCTGTGTCATACAATTAAACGGGGAGATATCGAAGCTATACCCACCAGACATAGCGAGGACATCGCCGCTTTGTGCATCCATAACGATTATTCCACCGGTAACCTCGGGCGTTTGATATAGCTCATATGTCCGCATCGCAGCAATAAAGCGATATAGGACTATATCGCCAACCTCGATTTTCGCATTGCCATAAAATTTTTTACTCAGGGATAACCGTATGGTTCTTTTGTCTGCAGTTTCACAAAGCAAATCATCCTTGTGCTTTGCCTTTACCCAGCAGGCACCTATTTTGTTTATAGTTGAAGGAAGACGTTGCTCAATCTCCTTCAGATTCAAATTAGATTTCACGTTTCCGAGGGTTCCATGCCAACGTGTTGTCTTCGTGTACTCAATCAAGCCGTCCTCAAGAGCTTTTTGCGCGATGGATTGAATATCCTTATTCAGCGCCGTTTTTATTGAATAACCGTTCTGGAAGAAGGCGTTTTTCGAGACACGTTGACAAAATAGCTTGAAAACCTCATCTGAAAAATAGGGAGCATACAATTTTTGTCTGTCGTGTCTCACCTCTATCGGCTTTTTCAAGCAAATGTCTCTCTGCGCTTTGCTTATGTATCCCATATCGTACATTTGGCATATTATTGCATTACGCTTCATCAACAACCGTTCATAATTCTTCGGGTTCATATAGATCATTGGGGCACTCGGAAGCGCAGCCAGAAATGCAGCCTCATGCGGCTCAAGCTCACGTAGTTGTTTTCCAAAGTAATATCGGCAAGCTTCGGCAATGCCATAACGTCCCTTGCCGAGGTACAGTTGGTTCAGGTAAATCTCAAGTATCCTATCCTTCGGGATGCTTGCTTCAATTCGAAATGCCATAATCGCCTCTCGTATTTTTCTGGAGATCGTACGCGCGTTCCCGACAAGCAAGTTTTTGGCTATCTGCTGAGTTATGGTTGAACCTCCAGCTGGCTTCTTATCCCACGATTTTCTAGCCGTATTTTCGACGATAGCACGGACGAGACTTTGCAAACTAAGTCCTGAATGGCTATAAAATTCGCGATCTTCAGCGATTATAAAGGCTCCTTTGACGATAAGCGGTATATCGTTGAACTTCACGATTTGCCGATGTTCAACCGCATACTCTTCTATCAAATCGCCATCAGAGGAGTATATCCTCGTAGTTTGCGGTGGAAAATAATCAAGCAGAGTGAGCTCGCTCGGTAAATCGCGACCAAAATAATAAAAAACAGAAACAACAACTGAAGAGCCAACGAAGACAAAGCCAGAGAGGTAAAATGCGAAACGTCGCAACCTTGCCCAAAAAGCCACGAGAGATCAGGAAAACCTTTTGACCTTCGCGGTCTTTCCCTTTGCAGGAATCAGCCCAACAACCTGCATATTGACTTGTCTTTTGAAGCGATTGAAACGCCGCAATTTCTCACCAGTCAATTTTAGAGGTTCCTGTTTTACAAACGACATCGGATTGATAGGTCGACCATTTTTGTGCAGCTCATAATGCAGGTGGCTACCCGTCGTAACCCCGGACTTTCCGGTGTACCCAATTATCTGACCTTGAGCAACATGCTGACCACTGCGGACAACAATGCGGCTCAAGTGAGCATACGCGGTATTTATCGACTCAGAATGCCTAATATTGATGTAACGACCATAACCAGAATAAGGCGAAGCTCGAACAACAACTCCGCTAGCAGCAGCGCGTACTGGCGTTCCCACAGCAGCCTTGAAATCAACACCTTCATGTTTTTTGACCTTTCGGCTTATTGGATGGACGCGTAGTCCAAAGTGAGACGTAACCTTTGTGTAAGCCAAAGGCTGACTGAGCATTGATCGAGAACGTGCAAGAGTCTTCAGAATGACGCCATTTGAATCGACGTACTCACAAACCCCATTATCGACGAATTTATATACCCGTTTGATTTGTCCATTGACGCAAATGGAAGCATAGAGCAACTCAGGTTTTTTCACGACGTTGCCGAACTCATCGTAGAAATCCTGATACAGGAATTCAAAATCAGCCGGACGTTTGGAGGCGCGCAGGTTAACTATGTGAGAAAGTCCACGCAGAGCCTCAGCAGCTACGCTTGATTTTACCCCACACTTTTTCAAAGAGTAGCTGGGAGATTTTGGAGAAATTTGCCCAGATATGTTTTTTACAACTCTCTTAATTGCAACCTCGGATTTCTCCGCACGGAAACCAGCACCATTCCGAGAAACAGTGATCTTGTAACGATAATCCGGACGAAACTCAAATCCCATCAAGGTCAACTTGTCAGTTTTGTCATACTTTCCGCGAACCGCAATTTTCTGTCCGATTTTCAAATTTTTCAACTTAAAAACCTTAGACAGAGCCTTTGACGCGAGATGAACGTCAGTCTTGGCAAATCCCAGATTGCCAATAGCGGAAGTTATCGTGTCGCCATGGTTTATAATTATTTCTTTTTCACCTGTGGATCTGAACAGATCAACCTCAGTCTTTTTTTCAGACGTCTGCACGGAAGAGCCTAGTTGTTCCTCAGATTCTTCATCAGGAGCCTTGGCATCAGCAGCAGTTGCCTCTTCCGAATTCTCATCAAGAGAGCCATTGTCTGACACGGTTTCATCATCAACACTTTCAGGAAGTGGCACGGGACCGTATGAAATGTACTCGGTTATGGCTATCGAGGACGCGAGCAACATCTAGCAGATACTTGCAAAATGCGTTCTCCTGACCGCTAACACAAGACACCCCATAAATCCAAAAATCAGGGTCAGGTTAGCACACCAAAAAACAACGTGCAAGGGCTTGACGAGCAAGTGATGCCGCTTGCAGGTGCTACAATATCACGCAAGCAGTTTGCATCGCCATAAGTTGTGGAAAGGATCATTTCGTCAAACATCTTGAGCGAGGATGAACGCGTTGATAAGTCGCTTCGTCCCAGAACGCTGGAGTATTTCACTGGACAGCGTGCAATTTGCGACAACCTAGCCGTCTTCATAAGTGCTGCAAAAACGCGCGGTGAGGCATTAGATCATGTTCTGCTTTCAGGTCCTCCAGGACTTGGCAAGACAACAATGGCGCAAGTTATTGCAAATGAAATGGGGGCAGCGATAAAGGTAACGTCAGGACCAATTCTGACAAAGCCCGGCGATTTGGCTGCAATTCTCACGAACTTGAAGTCGCGGGACATTCTGTTTATCGATGAAATTCATAGGATGCATCCCGCTGTCGAGGAGATGCTCTATCCTGCTATGGAGGATTTCAAAATCGATATATTGATTGGTGAGGGACAATCCGCCAAATCTCTGAGATTGGACGTACAGCCGTTTACCATAGTTGCGGCAACAACCCGTCTTGGTCTACTTTCACAACCTCTACGTGAACGCTTCGGCATACCATTGCGTTTCGATTTCTATACGGTTGAGGAGCTGAGTTTCATAATCAACAGGAATGCCGGATTGATGGGATTTTCTATCGATGATGACGCGGCTCTGGAAATTGCTCGGCGCTCGCGAGGTACGCCTCGTATCGCTTTCCGACTTTTGCGCCGAGTATGGGATTTCTCCAGCATCAAGGGAGAACGAATAGTAACCTTTGAGACAGCCGAGCAATCCTTGAACCAGCTACACGTTGATCCACTAGGCCTGGACGCAGAGGATAAAAAGTACCTCGGGGCGATTAAGGAACTTTTTGGTGGAGGTCCTGTCGGTCTCGATACGATCTCGGCAGCTCTTTGCGAATCCCCCAATACCATCGAGGAGGTAATTGAACCATACCTGATCCAGCAGGGGCTCATACAAAAAACTCCCCGCGGTCGCGTCATAACTCAACGAACACATAAACATATCCTGTGATTTTGACAGAATTGTAGCCATTTGCGTATCGAAAAGAGTATCGATATTTTTGTTGAAGAACTTTCGTGTATAAAAGTTGGTTAATAAAAAAACTGTCGTAATTTTGATAAAATTATTTTTTCCAAAAGGCGGGACGCATTGTACTGATTTGCCTTTTCGCAGCTGTCAAGCCACGCTACGCCTGCCGGCTTGCTTTTCGGACTTCGTCC
>JAFUUW010000080.1 GCA_017471265.1 Alphaproteobacteria bacterium | reverse complement strand
CACTCAACAAAGTCGACGATCGTCATATCCATATTCGTCGACGTAATGGTCAATCCCTTTCCAGCCTCAGCATCAAAGAGTACGTAGCCCAGAATAGGCACAGCCTGCTTCCGCTCAATTATCCAGTTTGCGTGTGCCAGCGCTTTTTCAAGAATTTTCTGTTTTATAGTTAACTTCATTTTAGTCTCCATAAAATTCACGCAAGAATGCATCCATCAGGCGCACGCCAAAGCCCGTAGCCCCCTTTTGAGAAAGGGCACGATTTTTTGTATCCCATTCGGTCGCGGCTATATCAATGTGAGCCCACAGAACGTCAGGATCCACAAAGTGCTGGAGGAACATAGCTGCAGTAATACTCCCTGCGCCCCGCCCACTTCCGACATTTTTGATATCCGCGATATCGGACTTTATATCGTCTTCATACGACTTGCACAGAGGCAGTCTCCACAGCTTTTCCCCAACAGTGTCCGACGCCTTTTGCAAAACATCGCAAAGCGCATCAGAATTCGAGAACAAGCCCGCGAACTCGTGCCCGAGCGCAACCTGTATTGCCCCAGTCAGCGTCGCAAAATCGACGATAACTTTCGGTGCGTACTTTGTCTTTGCATACCACAGAGCATCCGCCAAAACAAGGCGTCCCTCAGCATCCGTATTATCGACCTCTATGGTTTTTCCGGACATAGCCTTCACGACATCGCCAGGTTTCTGTGCACTTCCGGAGATCATATTTTCGACAACCCCGATAACCCCAACCACATTCACACGTGCATTCTGAAGAGCCAGAGCCTTCAATGTGCCGATAACAACCGCCGCCCCGGTCATATCGCCCTTCATATCTCCCATTCCTTTCGCCGGCTTCAGGCACAGCCCGCCCGAATCAAAGGTCAGCCCCTTACCGACCAGGGCGACAGGAGCCTTGCTCGTGTCCGTCTTGTATTCCATCGTGATGAGATATGCCGGAGCATCACTGCCTTTGGCTACGCCCAAGAGCGCATTCATTCCGAGCTTTGCCATCTCCGCACGGTCAAGATCCGAAACCTTCACTCCAAGACGCTCGAAAGCTTTCGCCTCAACAAGCATCTGATCCGGGGTCATAACGTTCGCAGGCTCAGTTACCATCGACCTGACGGAAAAAACCCCAGAGCGCACCATATCAAGCCGTTCAAATTCAGTCGCATTTTCATCCGTATAATTGGTCTTGCAATTTATGTCTTTAATTTTTTCCGGCTTCTTTTCGTTCTTGTACTTATCAAAGTGCCAGCTTTTCAACAGCATTCCGGAGGCAAGGTATGCGGCAGACAGTTTTTCCGAAGCTTCGATGCCATTGTATATATGTACCTGAGCATCGCGAGATTTCACAGCATCGAATATGTAGCCGCCCAGCTTTTCAATACTTTTTCGGTCTAATTTATCTGCATCCCCCGCGCCAGCTATAATAATTTCCCGTATTTTTCCATCCAAAACGATGCCAAAACCATGCGTTTTCGCGTACGACAAATCCTTGCATTCACCAAGCAGGCTTTTTGCAACATCCCCACCAAACGTATTCTTTACCATCGCATCAATGGAGTCTTTTCCATTGACATCAGCAACGAAGACACACACATCCACAGCCCTACTATCGACATCTTTTGAAAAAACTACGCTCATACCAACCCCAAAAATCAGATACGCCCACAGAAGCGATTTTACACAAAACTTTCAGCAAAAGTCTCATAAAAACTGCGCTTACATCGCATCTTGCAAAAAATCTTTCCACGCCCTTTCAACATTTCTCAAAAACTCAAGCCCCCTTTTCATATCCAGCTTTTCCCTCATCTTTTGCTCAAATTTTTTTATATGTCCGCTGAGAGCTGCATTGACCTTCAAACAAAGCTCCTCCCCCTTCGCGGTTGTCTGAAGCAGGACAGCCCGCTTATCATAATCCGATGGACTTTGAGAGATATAGCCGTTCGCGACCAGACGCCTTATATTGTAGGAAGCGTTCGAACCAATATAATACCCCCTCGACATAACCTCGGTGATCGTAACAACATTGTCCCCCAAATTCATCAAAATGAGCGCCTGAACCGCTGCTATGTCGGCATACCCAAGCTTGTCCAGCTCATGCTTTATGACGCTCAGGAACAATCTGTAATTCAGCTCCCCGCAAATCGAAATGTCAACGAAATCGTTCTTCATAGTTTCCACATAAAACATCAACCTCCATATAAATGCTACGATAATTTGGTTAAAATTTCATTAACAATGTGCACAAAAATCTTCAAAATCAGTGTTTTGCGTATATTCCCAACTCGATAATCAGGTATAACATCAAGATTTCCCCAATATGATTACGGCTTTCCTGGAAATAAACATCGACAGAAAGCTAACCCACAGAGCTGCGAGCAGGCTCTCTGGGGAGAGCGATACAATATGGCGATGATGGCAGAGTGCACCCGGTCATTCGAATAAACTGAGAAAAGCGCCTCTTTCATCATCCAAGATGAGAGCCACAACAACGCATTTGCTTTTATATTATTAAGTCCATATATTGAAATAGCCCCCTTTTTTCACTAAATATTATCTACACGAGATAGTGATAAAAAGATGCAATTAGCTATCAAAAAGGGGCTATGAATAAGAAAGTACAAGATCAACGACGCATTATGAAATAGGAAGAAGCCGTTATTGCCAGGACAACGAGGATAATAGGTTTGTAATATCTCGTGTAGGTAGTATCGGCTTGAAGAGAATAGGGCGCCCCATATTCCCCACAGATAAAGCCCTGAAAAATATCGACACGGAAGGCATCTAAATCTTGCCAGTGTTTTTTGCATAAAATAGATAACCTACCGGCTGGAAGTCGATAGTTCTAAGTCAAGCTTGGAAAGCGGATTAAAAGAGTAAACTCTTAGAACTGAGAAATTCTAAAGTTATCCCGCTTATGATGAGGCTCTTGCTCCTCTGTATATTTTCGCACATCCTTTGCACTTATCTGTCCGGATGTTGCGACAAAATATCCACTTGCCCAAAGATGTTGTCCCAAGTACCGTTTCCTTAATTTCTAAAACTCACCTTGCAATTTCCTGCTACTTTTCCTTTTATATTCAACAATGTTACCGTATAGTGCCCTAGCTCTATATTTCGTGAAAAATACTACGTGATATTCTCATTGGAACTTCTTTCGGATATTATATCTCACATCATACTAAAGTATTAGCCTAAAGGTGAGGCTTTTTATCCATCCCACGTTTTGGAAATAAAAACTCTGATTAGCATACCAGTCTCTTCAACGATTAAATGTATTTCTGTGTTGCTCAATTTTGAATTCTACGTTTTTTTCGTCGATACTACAACTTGCACCTTTTGAGAGAAGGTACAATTTATTTTGACGTACCATAACCGCTGTCGGTAAATAATTTAACCCTTTGATATAAGATTGAAAATCCCTGAACCATCCGCCCTGGCAGCTTCTGTAACAAAAACTCTGGTTGGCACACCGACATCTTCAACGACCTAACGTATTTTTGTGTTGAACACCCTTTTAAGCGGTTCGTTTTTTGATTCCTACCTTTCGCCCTCGATGCATAAAAAATATATTTCACAACAATTTATACATTGTGATTCATTTACATTCCTTTTTTATTTCCAGAACGTGGAAAGGGTAAAAAACCTCGCCTTTATGCGAACATCCTAGTGTTATTTGAAGCATGATGTACAAAAGAAGTTCACATAGTGTATATAATACAGAATGCCACGCAGTATTCTGTGCAAAATATAGTATAGAACGTTATACAGCAATATCATCGAAAGGTGTATAGAAGTGATAAGGGATGGATGTTCAGCCAACTACGTGGATATAATTAGTGAAAATGTAAGTCATGATCACGTACATATGCTGATATCGAAGGTAACGCAACATAAACGCAGAATGTTACGGGAAAAATCCACGGACTAAGAAAAGGTACTAGAGATGGCGTCTCTGAACGAAAGGGTATTTGGTCGCAAAGTCCAGACAGATGAGTACAAAGGGTGGCAAAAATATATAGAGGGGCAAGAGGCACATCACAGGCACGATAATTTTAAGGTCTCTGAATTTTAACAATTTGCTCTTTTAATCCGTTTCTCAGCGTGTTCTAAAACTCACGGCTTCCAGCCGGTAGGTTATCTATTCAATTATCTTAATGTATTTTTCACATATCTTTATCGCGCCATCGTCTAAAACGCAGACGCGCAGCTCCCTACTTTCCATAACGTTCGGGTAAATCCCGCCACGGAGAACCGGTACGCAATATCCCAAAAATACCATTGATAAATCGTCTATTGTTATGCACCAACTCGTTGTTCTGACAAATAATACTCTGTTTTTTTCATAATATGATACCGATGTCGTATCTGTTTTGTACTTTTTATCCCTTGTTTT